>JBDQJG010000132.1:0-8365 GCA_040263955.1 Verrucomicrobiales bacterium | reverse complement strand
GATTTTTCGCTCGGAAGACAGCCCCGGTCCCCTGCGGGAGTGCTCGTCGGTGGTTGTGCTTGTCGATGCGGACACCTCGCCGGCTGGCGAGGTGATTGCCGGGTGGTTTGCATTGCGTCAAGGTTCTCTGGTTGCCGGCGAGCCCACTGCGGATGCTGCCTCGCGCTTTGCCAGAGTGCCGATTGCCGAGGGTGTATGGCTGCGGTTTGCCGAGGCTGAGGTGGTTTTTCCGGGCGGGCACACATTGCTCGGCCGTGGTGTCGATCCAGTGTTGCCGATGCGATCAAGTGATTCCAAGGAGGTCGCCTTTGCCCGGTCCCTGCGTGATGGCGTGAGAGCCGGCATCGTGCAGCGGCAGCGTCCGAGAATGAATGAGGCCGCCCTGGTCACGGGAATTGATCCGCAGCTCGCCGCACACGTCAGCGGTGATCTGCAGGTTACCGATGAGCCGGTTGAGGATGTAGCCCTGAGGCAGTTGGTCGATCTGCTCAGCGCGATTGATCATCTTGGATTGGCAGCGGGCGGCATGGGTTCGGAGTAAAACTGGAATGGAAAAATACATCAGGACAGAGGGCACGGTCGTGAACATTCACGGGGAACGTCATTACGGGGTGAAGACACCCATCGGCAAGGTTGTACACGGATTCGTCGAGCGCAGGGATCGTGATCTGTTGCCGGGATTGGGGGAGCGGGTCGACCTGCAGTTCAAGCCGGAGAATATGGGGCTCGCCCGGATCACGGGAATCGTTGGCCGGTAATGGCATCCCAAGGGGTGGGCAGTGGCGTAATCGCACAGACAAGGAAATGGCAGCACAGCATCAGGTAGATTCACTCGCGCAGCAGGACGGCACCGGGGTGTCGGGCTCGGAGGCGCGCGCGGTGGTGATCGGTTCCGGTTTCGGTGGCATTGCCGCGGCCATTCGGTTGCGGGCGCGGGGCTACGATGTCGATCTGCTCGAGATGCGGGATCGCCCGGGTGGGCGGGCCTATGTCTACGAGCAGGACGGCTTTACCTTCGATGCCGGGCCGACCATCATCACGGCTCCCTTTTTGATCGATGAGCTCTATGAGCTGGCCGGAAAAAAAGCCTCCGATTACCTGGACATACGCCCGGTGACTCCGTTTTACCGGATTCGTTTCCACGACGGACGGCAGTTCGATTACACCGGTGATCCTGAACACATCGTCAGCGAAGTGCGGCGCTTCAACCCGGGCGATGTCGAGGGCTACAAGCGCTTTGTCGAGAAAAGCCACGCGATTTTTGATCGCGCCTTCACGGACCTCGCCGACAAGCCGTTCAGTAACGTGACCGACATGCTGAAAATCGCGCCCGACCTGGTGCGCCTCAAAAGCCATCAATCGGTCTACCGGCTGGTGTCCACTTACATCAAGGATCCCTGCCTGCGCCAGGTGTTCTCGTTTCATCCGCTACTCATCGGGGGCAACCCGTTCCAGAGCAGCAGCATCTACAGCATGATCCATTACCTGGAGCGGAAGTGGGGAGTGCACTACGCCATGGGCGGGACCGGGGCGGTGGTCACAGGCCTGGTCGAATTGTTCCAGTCGATGGGAGGAAGGCTGCACCTCGATTGCCGTGCCGAGGAAATCTGTATCGAGGCCGGCAGGGCGACTGGCGTCAAGGTGGCGGGTGGCAGGGTTTTCCCGGCCGAAGTAGTGGTCAGCAACGGCGATGTTGCCAACACCTATCGCAAGCTCGTCGCCCCGGAGTTCCGTCGGCGCTGGACGGACAGGAAGCTGGAAAAAATGCGCTATTCGATGGGACTTTTCGTCCTCTACTTCGGCACGGATCGCACCTACGAGGAGATTGCCCATCATACCATTCTGCTCGGTCCACGTTACCGGGGGCTGCTGGATGATATTTTCAAGAAGAAGGTGCTGGCAGAGGATTTTTCGACGTATCTGCATGCCCCGACCCGTTCAGATCCCTCGATGGCTCCCGACGGGTGCGAGTGTTTTTACGTGCTCTCCCCGGTGCCGAACCTGCGGGGAGACGTCGACTGGGAGGCGGAGAAAGAAGCCTACGCGGACAGGATTCTGGCCTCGCTGGAGTGTATCTGTCCCGATCTCCGCAAGCATGTCGTGACCAGAAGAATCATGACGCCAGTGGATTTCGAGCATGATCTCGATGCGTATACCGGTAGCGCCTTCCAGTTCGAGCCGGTGCTTCACCAAAGCGCATGGTTCAGGCCGCACAACGAGTCCGAAGACGTGAAGGGTCTCTACTTCAGTGGTGCCGGAACCCATCCCGGGGCCGGCATGCCGGGGGTGCTTTCGAGCGCCAAGGTGCTTGATCGCGTCGTACCGGACCCTTCGGGCTTTGCATGAGGGGCATGCTTTGCATTGACCTTCCTGCCTGTGCCGGGCACTGTCTGTGTTCGCAATAGATATGATCAAAGTCAAGCTCTTCACCCTCGTCACGCTCTTCACCGCCATCGGGCTGGTGGTTTCATTCAATTCCCGGTCGATCCAGGCAGAGCCGGTCCAGCAGAGCGCCGCGGCGCCGATCAAGGTGCTGATGATCACCGGGGGAGGCTGGCACGATTATGAGCGGCAGTCTGTCATCCTCAAGGAGACCATCGAGTCGCGGCTCAATGCGGTGGTCGACGTGCGCTGGACTTCCACTCAGGAGCATCCCGTCAAGCAGGTCGATACGAAGATCCCGCATGTTTTTACCACCGACTTCTCCAAGGGATACGATGTCGTGCTGCACAACCACTGCCATGTGGGTTTCCAGGATGACGCGGTGATCAACGGCGTGATCGACAACCACATCCAGAACAAGGTCGGCGTGATCCTCACCCACGGGGCTTTCCATTCGTTCAAGACGAGCCCCGATGAAGCCTGGGACCGCATCTGCGGCTGCAACAGCATTCGCCACGTGCAACATTGCCCGTTGGAGATCACGATCATGGACAAGGATCACCCGGTGACTCGGGCTCTGGGCGTAGACGGCTGGCAGACCAGCCAGGGCGAGCTCTATACCACCGAGCTCAATGAGGGAACGCGCAATCTTGCCGAGGGAACCACCCTGAAAGGACCGAAAAAGACTGACAGCTGTGTCTTCACCCATGTGTTGAAGGAGGGCAACCGCGTCATGGGGATCACCCTGGGCCATCACAACAGCACGATGGAGCAGGAGGAATACCGCCAGCTGATCGTGCACTCGGTACTGTGGGTGGCCGGAAAATATGATGACAACGGCGCTCTCACATCCGGCTACTTAGTCGATGCGCAAAGTGCTCCGGTGCCGGACAGCGGGCAGGACGAAGGCACTCCCGAGGGTTTTTGATTGATGCAGGGCAGGTGAATGTGTGCGAGCAGCGGAATGCTGCTTTCGCCATGCTCGGATTGGATCTATGCTAATTGGCTATGGCTGATGAATTCCACGTTTCGATTTCCATCCCGGAAGCCGGCGCGAAGTTGTTCGAGCTCAGAGGTGCTCGCGCTGGGGTCGGACGCGGGGCAGATAACCAGGTTCCGGTAGATTTCGAGTCGATCTCCGGCACACATTGCGAGTTTCGGCGCGTCAAGGATGGTTACACGATCGTTGACCTCGGATCGACAAACGGAACCCGGGTCAATGGCAAGAAAGCCCCTCCCAATGCGCCCCTTCCGCTCGAAGATGGCGACCGCATCCTGCTCTCTGAGCAGGTGGCGATCTACTTTTACCGCGTCAGGGAAGGGCAGGCCCCCCCCGATGCGTCGGCGACCGAGAGCAAGGATGCGGCTTCACTGAAAACTGCCCAGACCCTGGCCGATCTCGGCACCCGGATTGCGGCCATGAAAGAACAGGAGGCCGAGTTGGCAGCTGGCATTGCCGCCATGAAAGAGGAATTCGAGCAGCGGCAGAAGGAGGTGGGCAAGGTCGAGGCGGACATGAAAAAGATCGAGGCCGACCTCGAAACGAAGCGTTCGAAGGCCTCGGGAACCCAGGCCGACAAGGAGGAAATTTCGGCTCTGGAGCAAGAATTGGTAGGAGTGACCCGTCAGTGGAAATTGATGGCCAGCGATCTGGAAGGCCAGAAAGCCCAACTCGAGAGCCTGGGTGAAGCAGTTGCCACGCCGGTGGCTGCTGCCGAGCCGCTCAAGGTGGCGCCTCTGACACGGGCGCCCGATCCGGGCGAGAGTGCCGAGTCCACGCAGAAGCTTGATCGATCGAAATCGAAACCAGCGGCTGCCGCGGAGCAGGCCAAGCCTGCAACTCCGGTCACCAAGGGAACCCTGGCAAAGATCGTCAAGCCGGGGGCCAATGCCCCTGCTGCCGTGACCTCGGCCGAGCCCGCGAAGCCAGCTACCAAGGCCGTGCCGTTGGTGCAGGCGGCGCAGGCGACCAAGGCTGCAGTTCCGTTGAAGGCCGCCCAAGCGACCAAGGCCGCGGTTCCGTTAAAGGCGGTGCAGGCGACCAAGACCGCAGTTCCGTTGAAGGTTGCTCAGGCTGCCGAGGCCGCGGTTCCAGCCAAGGCTGCGCAGGCAGTCAAGGCGGCAGTTCCACAGCAGGCGGCGCAGGCAGTCAAGGCAGCGGTGCCGGTTCAGCCGTCTCCGGCCGCCGAGGCGGTGGCAGTGCAGAAAGTCGAGGAAGAGGTGAAACCGGCGGTTCCCGTGGCGCCAGCGGCGAAGGCCGCGGTCCCGGCAGTAGCAGCGGCAAAAGCCGCGGTTCCGGTAGCAGCGGCAAAAGCCGCGGTTCCGGTAAAGGCGGCGGTAAAGGCGGCCGTGCCGGCGAAACTTGCCAAGTCAGTTACCCCTTCCGGGGGCGGGCAGGCTCAACCGACGGTTGCCTTGAAGCGGGCGGCTGGTGGGGTACCGGTGCTCAAGAGGGCGGTTGCAGCCAAGAAGGCAGCGAATCCGAAACCTCCGAACCAGTAGGCGGCGCGCCAGCAATATTACAGACAGGGTCTGGTTCTTTGCGGGTGCCGAGAATGCGCCTCAGGACTTTTCCCCGATAGCCAGCAGTGTCTGGAAATAGGGGTGCTGCTCTTCCTTGTGGACCACCGACACTTCGATGTTCGTGAAGCCACTTTTCTTGAGAAAGCCGAGCACCTCGACCTCGGAGAAACCCAGCCAGACATCGGCGTAAAGGTCCCTGGCCTGCTCGTAGGTATGCTTGAGCAGATCGAGAATCACGATGCGTCCGCCAGGCTTGAGGATGCGGCAGGCTTCCTCAATTGCTTTTTGTGGCCGTGTCGCGTGGTGCAGGGCCTGGCTGAAGAAGGCCACATCGACGTCTTCGTCCGCGATCGGGGGCGCCTCGATGTCGCCGAGGCGAAACTCGAGATTTCCCGCACCGTGCTCTTTGGCCACTGCACTGGCGAAGGCGATCATTTTTTCCGAGTTGTCCACAGCGATGACCCGGTGCGCTTTCTGGGCGAGCAGCAGGGAGAACGTGCCCTCGCCCGAACCGAGGTCGGCGATGACCAGCGGAGGCATCAGCTTGAGCAGTGTTTCGGCGAGGCCCTGCCAGGAGCGGCCCGGGCAGTAGGCGCGGCCGAACTTGCCGGCCAGTTGATCGAAATAAGCGCGGCTGTGGTCTGTACGCTTGCGCAGGATCAGCTCCAGCCCATCGCTGTCGGAGTGAACTGCGGCGATTTCCTGTCTTCCGACTTCCAGGATTTCGGCGAGAAGCCTGCCGCCGTCTTTTTCGGGCGCACAGCCCGAGTAGAGCATGCGCTTGCCGGAGCGCCGCACCTGAACGAGTCCGCCCGCCTTGAGTTGGGAGAGATGGGAAGAAATCCGGCTTTGGCCCATGCCGAGGATTTCCTGCAGTTCCGCTACCGAGAGTTCATTGTCGACCAGTAGGATGAGCAGTCGAATGCGGATCGGATCGGCAAGCAGGCGGAGGGACTTTATCGTTGACGCCATCGGAAACAGAGCCAACATATCAAAGCATCAAGATTTGTAAATATGTCTAATAGCTTCATTTTTTCTTCCGAGTCCGTGACCGAAGGTCATCCCGATAAAGTCTGTGATACCATCAGCGACGCCGTCCTCGATGCCTGTCTCGCGAACGATCCCGCCAGTCGGGTCGCTTGCGAAACCATGGTCAAGGACAATGCCGTGATTCTTGGTGGCGAGATCACCACCGCTTCGCAGTTCGATTACCGCGAAGTAGTCAAGCAGGCGCTGGTCGACATCAATTATGATTCGCAGTATGCCGAAGGCACCGACTACAGCTACACCTGCAAGTTCGATGCCCAGGGCTTCTTCTTCATGAACTTGCTCGGTCAGCAGTCTCCGGACATCGCCCAGGGAGTCGATGCCGCGGCCGCGGCGGACAAGGAGACCGCCGAACAGGGAGCCGGCGATCAGGGAATCATGTTCGGCTACGCCTGTGATGAGACGCCCGAATTGATGCCGGCACCGATCGCATATTCGCATCAATTGGGAGAGGAGATCACGCGCCTGCGCAAGGACCGGGTGCACACCTGGTTGCGTCCCGATTCGAAGACGCAAGTTTCCATGGAGTATGTCGACGGCAAGCCCACCCGGGTCACCGCGGTGGTGGTATCGACCATGCACGCTGCAGAGATCACCACGGCGGAGATTCGCGAGGTTCTCAAGCGTGACCTGATCGAGAAAGTCATTCCGGGTGAATTGCTGACGGATCAGACCCAGTACCACATCAATCCGACCGGCCTCTTCATCGTGGGTGGTCCGGAGGGCGATTGTGGTCTCACCGGGCGCAAGATCATCGTCGACACTTACGGCGGTATGGGGCGCCACGGAGGAGGGGCATTCTCCGGCAAGGATCCCTCCAAGGTCGATCGCTCCGCAGCTTACATGTGCCGTTGGGTGGCCAAGAACATTGTCGCCGCCGGCCTCGCCACCCGCTGCGAGATCCAGACCGCCTATGCCATCGGATTCCCCGATCCGGTCTCGCTGCGGGTCGACACCTTCGGCACCAATGCCGTGGACGAGGCGAAGATCGAGGCGGCCGTCAACCAGGTCTTCGGATTCAAGCCCGCTGAGATTGTCAGTCAACTCCGGCTTCTCGAGCCCGGCGTGATCACCTACACCAACAGCACCAACTACGGCCATTTCGGGCGCGAGGACGCCGGCCTTACCTGGGAAGAGACGAACAGGGTAGAGGAGCTGAAGGCATGTGTGTAAAACATGAAGTGTTCAGTTTGAAGTTTGAAGTGAAAGTCGGCTCGTGGCGTATCGTTCGTTCGAGGATCTGGAGGTCTGGCGGCGTGCCTGCGACCTTGCTGTCAGCACCTATGAGCATCTCCGGAATTGCAGTGATCTCGCGCTTTGCGGTCAGATGCAGCGGGCCTCAGTCTCGATCGCTTCCAATATCGCGGAAGGTTCTGAGAGGGACTCCTCGAAGGATACGATTCGCTTTCTGAGAGTGGCCAAGGCGTCGGCCGCGGAACTTCGAACCCAACTCCATATCGCCGAACGGATCGGCTACCTCCCGGCCGAAGCGGCAGCCTCGATGCGCCAGGAAACCAAAGAAATCTCCTCGATGATCCAAGGACTGATCGCCCACTTTCAGCGGCAGAAATAGCTCCGGTGTTACTCATGTCCTGACATAAAAGCGTTACCTATGTCTTGAGAGCTCCAGCTCCCCTTCAAATTTCAAACTGAACACTTCAAACAAAAATACCATGCCAGAAAACTACAAAGTAGCAGACATCTCCCTTGCCGATTTCGGTCGCAAGGAAATCGAAATCGCCCAGCACGAAATGCCCGGCCTGATGGCCATTCGCGAGAAATACGCCGCCGAGAAGCCACTCGAAGGGGTGCGCATCATGGGCTCGCTGCACATGACCATTCAGACGGCGGTGCTCATCGAGACCCTGGTAGCCCTCGGCGCTAACGTGCGCTGGTGCTCGTGCAATATCTTCTCCACCCAGGACCACGCTGCCGCGGCCATCGCTGCCTCCGGGGTGCCGGTGTTCGCCTGGAAGGGTGAAAGCCTCGAGGAATACTGGTGGTGCACTGAGCGTGCGCTCAATTTCGGTGACGGCCAGGGCCCCGAGCTGATTGTCGACGACGGCGGCGACGCCACCCTGCTCATTCACAAGGGCTACCAGCTTGAAAACGGCGATCGTTCCTTCGTCGATTCCGAGGGTGGATCAGTCGAGGAGGGCGTCATCAAGGAACTGCTCAAGAACCTGCACGAGAAGCAGCCGCAGCGCTGGCACGGCGTGGTGGCGGACTGGCACGGCGTTTCCGAGGAAACCACCACCGGCGTGCACCGTCTTTACCAGATGGTCGAGGCCGGCGAGCTCCTGGTGCCGGCCATCAACGTCAATGACTCGGTGACCAAGTCGAAGTTCGACAACCTCTACGGCTGCCGCGAGTCACTGCTCGACGGCATCAAGCGTGCCACCGACGTGATGAT
>JBDQJG010000131.1:0-8387 GCA_040263955.1 Verrucomicrobiales bacterium | reverse complement strand
GACCAGTCACCTGGACGACACCCTACCCAAAGACACTCACTTCGGATGCAGCGATCGGGTCGCGCCCGATCCCGTGGATCGGGATCCTCAGCAGGATTGTCTCGCCGTCCTCGTTCGGTTGGCCGAGGTCTCTTTTGCGTTCTTCTGAAACCGGTTCGAAGCGCAGTCGACGCGATCCGGCGGCGGAATCCGCCTGCGGCTCGAGGCCGCGCAGCCTGACATCCGCGATCACGAAATAATCGCCGGCTCCGGCCTCACCCATGCGGTAGATACGCTCCCAGCAATCGATGGCTTTTTTGCGCAGTCCCATGATCTCGTAGGTACGGCCGAGTTCTGCCAACGTAACGGGATGGTCCCCGATGACGGCGGCGGCATTGCGGAAACGAGTAAGGGCACCCTGGGCGTCCCCGTCGTCCCGCAGGCGGATACCATCGGCGATGGACTCGAGAATCAGCGGGTCGCGGATACGTTGCGATTCGGGCAGCAGAAGTTCACCGCCGCGGTTCGGTGTTTTCGGGGCTACCGGCCTGGCAGCGGGTGGAGCTGGCGGAGGAAACCGGCTGGGGATTGGAATCGCAGCACGCGGCAGCACGGGTGGCGGAGGAGGGGGGGCCACAACAGAAGCGGGGGTGCTTGTGATGGCGACGGCTGGCGGCGAAAAGACGGCAACGGGATCCAGGGATTCTCCGCCGCGCTGTTTTTCAATCAGTGCCCAGATAATGGCGATTAATTCGCCCAGGCCGATCATCAGCACAATGGTGATGGCGATTTTGAAAGTGGCTCCGGAGCCGGATTTCGGCGGAGCGGTTCTCTGCATGGGGTTGGCCACGAACTTGGTTGCAGAAGCTAGGGATCGGGAGGAATTCTGTCAACACGCACACCATGGCCATGCAGACGAAGTGCACAGCAGCTCGCAGGATTGATCTCGATGCCGATCCGGTGGAGGTCGCCCTTGGACTTCGCCACCTGCGCGATCTTGTATTTCTTGATTCATCCTCAGCGCCGGCGGCGGGAGGATGCTTCTCTGTGATCACCGCCGCACCCGAGACAGTGATCCGTGGCCACCTGGAAGAGCAGAACGATCGGATGCTGTTGCGCCGAATGCTGGGCGAGGCATCCACAGTGATCGATGCGCCGGTTCCTACCGGCGGCTTGTTCGGGCATGTTGATTTCGATGGTCAATTCCTTTTCGGGTTGTATGAAAATCTTCTCGTGTATGACCACCACGAGGAGGCATGGTGGGAAGTCGGGGATCTTCTCGGGTCATTGCGGTATCCAGCGCGGCTCGGGAGTTGCGCGCCGTTTGTTCGTTTTACCAGGGATGCCGGCAGGCGGGCATTCCTCAAGGGAGTGGAGCGGGCCCGGGAATATATCAGGGCGGGAGATATCTACCAGGTCAATCTCTCCCGCGTCTGCCAGGCGCCCTGGCGTGCAGAGGACGACCCCTTCGCGTTTTACTCGGCCTTGAGAGAAGTCTCACCGGCACCCTATGGGGCGTATCTCGAGCTCGGTGGCAGAACCGTGTTGTCCGCTTCACCTGAGTGTTTTTTGAAGATGAGCGGCCGCAGTATTACCACCCGGCCGATCAAGGGGACGCGGCCGCGTTTCCGCGATCCGGACCGCGACCAGAAGTCCGCGTATGATTTGTTGACCTGCCCGAAGGAAATCGCCGAGCTGGTAATGATCACTGACCTCGAGCGCAATGATCTTGGTCGTATTTGTGAATTCGGGACGGTGCGAACAGAGGAACTGCTCAAGCTCGAGCGTTTCGAGCAGGTTTACCATCGGGTGTCGACCGTGAGTGGGTTGCTGCGCGCCGACGTCGACCATCTTGAGGCGCTGCGTCTCTGTTCACCCGGTGGTTCGATTTCCGGCGCGCCCAAGAAACGGGCGCTGGAAATCATTCGGGAACTCGAACCGCATCAGCGAGGTCTGTACACCGGGGCCATCGGGTATCTCGGTCGCACAGGTGAAAGCCAGTTCAGTATCGCGATTCGCACTGCCGAAATTCATGGTGAAAAAATCAGCCTGCACGTTGGAGCCGGCATCGTGGCGGATTCTTCTCCGCTGGCTGAATACCGTGAAACTCTGCACAAGGCGGCGGGATTTTTCCGCGCCGCGCAGGGAGGGGTGGGCAAGCGACCATGATCCCAATGTAAGCGCAAACACAGACTGGAGCAGGAGCTTGAAGCGTGCGGCAGGGGTTGCGCCCGGTGCGCAATCAGGTTGCCGTGTCGCCTCCGGCCGGATCCTCCGGAGCCGAGCCGCCGCTTTGCTCGATCTGTTGCAAAACCTCAGACATATCTTCCACCTCCTGCCAGACATCGCCACTGATGTAAATGGGCGCCTGCTGCTGTGTGGCAATGGCAATCGAGTCACTCGGCCGCGCGTCGATCTCGATGATTTTGCGCTCGGAGATTTCATTTTCTGCCTGGATGATCAGTCGCGCGAAATACACGCGATCCTTTAAATTATTGATGATTACGCGCTCCACTTTCGCGCCCATGGCAAGCAGGATGGTTGCCAGCAGGTCGTGGGTCTGTGGGCGTTCCTTGGGGATGTTTTTCTGGAACATGGTGATGGCCGCTCCCACCATCTGGTCGACGTAGATCACGAACACCTTTTCGTCATTGCCCACGAACACCGCGAAGCCACCGCTGGTGGGAATCACTGCCTTGATCTCAATCTCTACAAACCCGGAGTCAGTCATCTGCCGCTGCAACCTATCACCGTAACCTCTGGTTTGCGAACGTTGCGGTTCAGTTTCCGGGTTGCAGTTTAGCCCGGTGTGCTTCGGCGACCCGCAGGTATTTTTCGGCCCATCCAGCCAGGGCCGCGCGCTCATCATGGGAAAGTGCCCGCTTGATTACAGCGGGGCAACCGGCCACCAGCGATCCGGCCGGAACCTCGGTGCCGGGAAGCACCACCGCGCCAGCGGCAACGATGCTCTGCCTCCCGATACGGGCGCCGTCCATAATCGTCGAGGCCATGCCGATGAGGCATTCATCCTCGATCGTGCAGGCATGCAGCAGGGCACGATGGCCGCAGGTGACACGGTCGCCCACGATCGTTGGCAGGTGGCTTGAAAGGTGAACAATGACGCCATCCTGCAGATTGGTTTCCGCGCCGATGCGGATGGCATGGATATCGGCACGCAGCACGGCTTGGTAAAACACGCTGGAGCGCGCTCCGATGGTCACATCGCCGATGATTTCGGCACTCGGAGCAATGAACGCTGTTGGGTCAATCACGGGGATTGCGGACAGGTGAGAGAGTTCCTGCATGGCTCATTAATGACAATTTTGAGCGATTTTCGCTAGATCAAAGAGATTCAGAAAAGGGGTTGACGAAAAGCATGGAAAGGGCGCAACATAAGCATATCGTTCCTCGACTTTAGCAGGGCAGGGGCAAAACCAATCAAAAAATATGAACAAGGCAGAACTCATCGAAGCAATTCAGGAAACATTGGGCGGAACCAAGGCGGACTCAGTCGCAGCACTTGATGCCGTAATCGGAGCAATCGTCGCGGGCGTCAAGAAAGACGAGTCCGTTCAAATCATTGGATTTGGAACATTCAAGATCAGCAAGCGTGCAGCACGCGTTGGTCGCAATCCCCAGACCGGAGAGAAAATCCAGATCGGCGCCTCCAAGTCGGTCAAGTTCTCCCCTTCCGCATCTCTGAAGGGTAGTCTCTAAGAGAGAGAATAGTTTCAGAAGATTTCATAAAACCGCCTCCGAAGCCGGAGGCGGTTTTTTTGTGGCCCGAAAGCAGTGAGTCAGCAGCCACATTCCTTAGATCCAGAACGAGAAATAGGCGTAGAGCGCGACGATCAGCACCAGGCAGGCGCCAGTAGCAATCAGGTCCAGCTTGGTGTAGCTCGCGCGCAGTGCCTCCCTGTCCACCGAGGCGTAAGTCAGGCCCTTGATTTTCTCGGCATCCGGCGCCGCGCTCAGGTGCGAGGCCACCAGCGTGGCGATGCAGCAGATGGCGAACAGCACGCCGGAAAAATACAGGAAATTGAAATCGCCGATGGCCGCCAGCAGCCACGGATCCTCGATCTTACCCTCTCCGTAAAGCGCCTGGATCGTCAACTTGCCTAGGCCCAGGGCAAACCCCAGCGCCAGCCCCCAGACCGCGCCCACCCCGTTGACTCGCTTGTTGAACAGTCCGAGCAGAAACACTGCGGTGATCGGCGGCGCCAGGTAGCCCTGCACGTTCTGCAGGTACTTGTAGAGCCCGCCGCCGGAGATCAGCGGCATTACCGGGATCCACAGCAGGCCGAGGCCGACCACCACACAGGTGGCCATGCGCCCCACGGTCACCAGCCGGCGTTCCGAGGCATTCGGGTGCAGCTTGCCGTAGATGTCCAAGGTAAACAGCGCGGCCGTCGAGTTGAACAGCGAGGACAGCGAGCTCATCAGTGCCGCCATCAGGCCGCCGACCACCAGCCCGCGCAGGCCGGTGGGAAGCAGGGTGGCCACCATGGTGGGAAACACCTGGTCGCCCGCCGGGTTGCCGTCTTCGCCGGTTGGAATCGCGATGGCACCGCGCGCGTGCAGTGCCGCCCCGATCAGGCCCGGGATCAGGAAGATCAATACCGGCCAGATTTTCAGAAAAGCGCCCCAGATGGCACCGCGGCGTGCCTCAGTCAGGTTCTTCGCCGCCAGCGTGCGCTGCACGATGTACTGGTCCGTGCACCAGTACCAGATCCCCACGATCGGCGAGGCGATCAGAATCCCCAGCCACGGGAAGTCCGGGTTCTTCCACCACGGCACGCCGGGCTGGGACAGGGGGCGCCATAGTCGGTAGTCACTGGCGTTTTCTCTGCAGAAGCTGACCAGTTCCCCCCAGCCGCCCAGCATCCGCAAGCCGAACCAGGTGATCGAGATCGATCCCAGCAGCAGCACGATCGTCTGCGCCGCATCCGTGAACAGCACCGCGCGCATGCCGCCGAAAATGGTATACAGACCGGTCAGCACGACGGTCGACAGGGCGCCGATCCAGAAGGCAGTGAGTGTCAGGCCCCCGATCGTCAGTTGCAGTTCCGGCAGTAGCGCATTGAACACCACCGCGCCGGCGTAGACGGTCACCGACACCTTGGTGAACACGTAGGCGATCAGCGAGACGATCGAAAGGATCCAGCGCGCCGCCGGGTTGAAGCGCTTCTCGAGGAACTCCGGCATGGTGAATACCTTCGAGTTGTAATAGAACGGCACGAAGAACCACCCCAGCATCAGCGTGATCCAGGCGTGCATTTCCCAGTGCGCCATCGCCATGCCGGTTGCCGCACCCTGCCCTGCCAGCCCGACCACGTGCTCCGAGCCGATATTCGAGGCGAAGATCGACGCCCCGATCGCGAACCACCCGACATTGCGCCCGGCCAGGAAGTAATCCGTCGAGGTGTCCTGGTGCCGCGAAGAACGCCAGACGATAAAAACCAACCCGCCCAGGTAGAGGGCGATCACCAGCCAGTCGAGCGTTTCCATATGCTTGCCGTTGTGGGTTTCCGGGGGTTTCCGGGATTCTAGCGGAACGGCCTCCCGCGTGCGAGCAAAATAGCAAGGGGCAGGCGAGTCCCCGATTCGCTCCAAGGAGGCGCCGTGGGAAGCAGAGCTGCTGCTTGATGCCGCCGCTCACAGTAGTCCCACAGCGCTTGTAAAACGGCTGGCAACAGTAGCGGACGGCAGGCAATGAACACCACTGAAACGGGTGGAGTTGTTCATAGTCCTGTTCATATTCCGGAGTTCTGGCACCACCGGAATCATCATAACTCACTGACCAAGAGTAAATGGCGTCCCCGAGAGGAATCGAACCTCTATCTAAATTCACGCCCCCTTAAAACGCTACAACCCGCATAGAATGGGCACCATAGAGCATTATTGACACGGGGGGATGTTCCCACTATTGTTCCCACCATGGCGAGCATCTTTAGACGACCGAAAAGCCCTTACTGGTTCGCAGCCTATCGGGGACCGAATGGGGAGCGGGTGAAGAAGAGCACGAAGCAGACGGACAAGGCCAAAGCCCTTAAGGTCTGCCTGGAGTGGGACGATGCGGCGACGAAGGCGCGGGCGGGGACCCTGACCGAGATTCAGGCCCGGAAGGTTGTTTCCGATATTCTGGAAGTGGCAACGGGCGAACCGCTCGAATTCTACACCTGCGAAAGCTGGCTGCGGGAATGGCTGGAGTCGAAGAAGGGCACCCAGTCGCCGGCGGGTCACGCCCGATACACCCAGCTGAGCGAGAAGTTCATCCGCTTCCTTGGCAAGCGAGCGAAGCTGAACATCGCGGCAATCACGCCCACCGATATTCGCAAGTTCCGCGACTTGGAGCAGGGCGAAGGTAAAGCTCCGAAGTCCTGCAACCTTGGCATCAAGATTCTCTCAGCGGGGTTCAATGCGGCGAAGCGGCAGGGGTTCATCGACCACAACCCATGTCAGGCTGTCGAGTCGCTCGAAGAAGACGGAGAGACGAAAGACCCGTTTACAGTTGAGCAACTTCAAGCTGTTCTCGGGGCGGCGGATGACGATTGGAAGGGGGTGGTTCTGATGGGGCTTTTCACCGGGGCTAGGCTTTCCGACGTGGTGAATATGACCTGGGACGCTGTCGACCTGCCGGAGAAGACCATCCGCTTTGTCCCAAGGAAAACCCGACGGAAGACGAGAGGCAAGGCTGTGACAGTTCCTATGCATCCCCAGCTGGAAGCCTACTTGCTGAATCTTCCAAGCCCTGACCGTGGGACAGCATCGGTCTTCCCGGCGCTCGCCGGTCGGACGTCTGGTGGCAACAGGGGACTGTCAAATACCTTCAGGAAGCTGCTCGAAGAAGCGGGGATTCCGCGGGAGTTATGTCGTCCAAGCAAGGGCAAGACTGGCAGGGCTGTTTCTAAGCTCACGTTCCATTCACTCAGGCACAGCTTTACAAGCCTTATGGCGAACGATGGGACTTCGCAGGAAATCCGAAGAAGGTTGGTGGGACACGCCAGCAAGGAAATGAACGACATCTACACCCACTTCGAACCTGAGACGGTGCGCCGGGTGATTGACTCCATTCCATCCATCCCCGAGGCGTGAACATGGACGAACGCGAAGGACAAGAATCGGAATTGAAGGGGGGAGAACACCCCGCTGACAAAACCGACAAAAGCGACAAAACCCTGAAGCGGGAAGCATGGGCATTCCATGAGATTCCCGAAGATGAACTGGAGATTGCCCTGCGCTGGGAACTGGAAGTCGAGACAGGGAGCGGACAGCCCCACTGGCTGGAACTGGCCGATGACGACAAAGCGCCGGTTCTGGATTACCGGGACTTCTGCGAGCGGGAGACAAAGCCTTTCAGGGAAATTCAGATGGGGCGCGGGGGCATCGACTACTTCCGACTGCATGACGACGCCCACGCCCAGACCCCCTTCCAGCTCCACGCCGTCGAGATAGACTGGTCTGCATCGCCAACCGCAATCAAGGACGCGTTCGGGAAGTGGGTGGACAGCATTCCAAGTTGGAAGGGGAAAGGTGACCGGCGAAGAGGTAAACCGGGGCCGAAGGGCATAGTTTCCCAGCTTGTGGACTTGGCGATTCTTCGAGCGAGCGAAGCGGGGGTGAACTGCAAGAAGGGTGGAGAACTGCTATGGCCCCTTTTCACTGCGACGGCGAAGCAAGACCGGACTTCCCCTTCTCACTGGGCGGACGCGAAGCGACGGGCGCGGGAGAGCATAGAAGCCTTCATCGACAACGGCGGCGGACACCACTTCCTGGCCGGTCTGACTTCCGAGAATTAAGAACTGTAACTGGCGGAAATTTACGGGACTCAGGACAGGGCGGATGATTCGCCCGTCATGGTTATTGAATCCACAAACACGGGCGACGACACCCAGACCACTGTCGTCCCGCTCGAAGCTGCGGCTGAAGCTTCAAAGCAGACCCCGGAGAACATCCGGCCGGAATTCATCCGACTGCCGAAGGGCGGACTCTGCCCCTGGACGGGACTGAGCAGGACGAAGCTCTGCCAGCTCATCCTTCCTTGCCCGGAGAACGACTTCAACCCGCCCGTCCGCTCCACCTGTCTTCGGAAGAAGGGGGCGACGAAGGGGGCGCGGCTCATCCCCCTGGACGAGCTGCTGAACTACCTTCGCGGAAAACTCGAGTTCGAACAGAAGGGGCGCGCGGAATGAAGACGTTACCTGATAAGCAACCGGCGACTTCCTGTCCCGACTGCGGAACCAAGCCGGGGAGCCAACACCGGGACTACTGCCGACATGCTCAAACCTTAAAGACGGGAGGAAATGCAGCATGATCGCAGACTCTCCATGTCCCAAAACTGGCGAAGGCGTCCACACCTGGATCATGAGCCGGGCGCGTAAATTATCGTTTCCGCCGCGCACCCCGGG
>JBDQJG010000130.1:0-8496 GCA_040263955.1 Verrucomicrobiales bacterium | reverse complement strand
GCACAATGATGCCCAGGCGCAGGGCGCCGAGTTTGAGACGGTGACCTTGCAGGGCCCGGTTGTATTCCACGTCCGCGGGCTTGCGCTGGCGCGCGATTTCCTCCTCGGCCTCGCGCTTCTGGCGTTCGAGCGTAAAGCGTTCCTCGCTGGCGTTGGAGATCTCGGTATTGGCGGTCTCGAAGGCCTGCTGTGCGGCGAGGAAACGTTGTTGGGCTGCGGCCAGGGCATCTTTTTCCGCCGCGCTTGGAGGGGCCTTTTGTTCCAGCGCCATGCGCTGCAACTTCATCATCTGCTCCATGGTGCCCTTGGCGTTCTGCATGGATTCGCGCAGTTCGCGCTGGATTTCAGACTGGCGTTTGGCCCGCCGGTTGAGGTCCTCGATGTTGCGGCTCAATTGCTTGTTCCGTTCGACGAGAGAGGCATTGACGTGACGGGATTCGATTGCTGTGCGGTCGGGGCCGCGGATGCCTGCCACGTCGTCGAGAATGAAGCCCAGCAGCCAGATCAGCAGGAAGGTGAGGGCGATGGCGACCAGGAAGATTCCGAAGCGCAGGCCGAAGGGGACAGATTGGGCTTTGGTGGACATCAGAATCGGGTCGGTGGCCTTTGAAGATCAGGCGAGCACTTGAGCGTTGCCATAGAGGGTGAACGTGCGCGTCTCCTCGATGTGAACCTTGAAAATTTCTCCGGCGTGGCGGTCGAAGTCGCCTTCGAAGACGACGATGCGGTTCTGCGGGGTGCGCCCCATCAGGCGCTCTGTGGTACGCTTCGAGTAGCCTTCGCAGAGAATTTCCACCTCCGAGCCGACCAGCGCCTCGTAGCGCGGAAGGGCGATCTCGTTGACCAGCGCGAGCAGGTCCTGGTTGCGTTCCTCCTTGATCCGCTCGGGCACCTGCAGGGCGTCTTCCATTTCCGCGGCCGGCGTGCCGCGCCGCTTCGAGTAACGGAATACGAAGGCGTTGTCGAAGCCGATGCGCTGGACGATATCACGGGTTTCCTGATACTCGGCATCGCCCTCGCCGGGAAAGCCGACGATGATGTCGGTGGTGATCGCCATGTCGGGGCGGGCGGCGCGGATCAGGGTGATCAATTCCTCGAAGCGGGCCGCTTTGTACGGGCGGTGCATGGCGCGCAGGATGCGGTCGCTACCAGATTGCATCGGAAAATGCACGTGACTGGCAAGTTTCGGCAGGTAGGTGAAGGCCTCGATGAGATCGTCCTTGTAGCCCACCGGGTGGGGTGAGGTGAAGCGGATGCGCTCGATGCCCTCGACTTCGTGCACCGCCTCGAGCAGCTGCACGAAGGGGCTTTTACCGTCGATGATGGGAAACTCGTGGCGCCCGTATAAATTCACGATCTGGCCGAGCAGGGTGACTTCCCGCACGCCGCGCTCGGCCAGCCGGCGGCACTCCTCGACGATCTCGGCAATCGGCCTGCCGCGCTCTCCCCCGCGGGTGTAGGGAACAATGCAGAAAGTACACTTCATGTTGCAGCCCTGCATGATGGAGACGAAGGCGGTGGCCTGCCTGGCGTGAAGCTGGTGGTCGCGGATGGTGTTCTGGCTCTGCTCTTCCTCATCGATGTCGACGATGGCGCGACGCAGGTCGTCCATGTCGCGCGCCTCCCGGGCACGGATGATCTCGTCGACGTGGTCGACGACCCGGTGGTATTTCTGGGTGCCGACCACCAGGTCGACTCCGGAGGTCTCGACCAGTTCGGCGCCGCGGCTCTGCGCCATGCAGCCCATGAAGCCGGTGACCAGCAGGGGGTTAGGCCGGCGCCGTATCATGCCCATTTTGCCGAGTGCCTTCTGTTCCGCCTGGTCACGGACCGAGCAGGTATTGATCAGAATGACGTCGGCATCTGATTCGTCTTTGGTAATGGTGTAGCCGCGCTCCTCGAACATGCGCGATACCTGCTCCGAGTCGCGCTCGTTCATCTGGCATCCGTAGGTTTTGACGTAGACTCTGGGCATCGCTCGTGGGTACAGGGAGCAACAGGAAACCACAAAATACCCGGATTACCCGAAAAAATTGCGATTGAAGGTGCGAAGTTTCAGGAGGTGCTTGCGAGTTTTTGCGTTGGGAATTTCAGGTCCTAAAGTATGGTAGGCGATGCAAGGCGCACGTGTAGTCGGCAGGTTAATTCTCTTGGTATGCAGTTGGTCACTTTTCAGTTCCGGATCCACCAGTGCCGAGGAGGAAGCAGCCGGGGAGTGGATCGATTTCTCCGTGGGCAAGGAGTTGACCGGGGTGGCCACCGAGGGCAACTGGGCCTTGCGAGACGGTGTGATCTCGCTGGATCCGCGGCCGGGAGAGGAAGGCTGGAAGCGCTACGCCTCCTACCTCTGGCTGGAGGGGGACTTTCGTGATTTCGAGTGCGAATTCGACTTCAAGTTCGAAGCGGGGGGGAACTCCGGCGTCTATTTCCGCGTCGCCGACGCGGCTGATCCGGTGCGCACGGGAATCGAGGTGCAGCTCACCGACTGCCACGGCAAGGATCCGCTCGGCTGGCACGATCTTGGTGGCCTCATCCGTTTCTCAGAGCCGGAGAAAGGCAAGCCGCTGGCCAATGCTTCCAGGCCTGCCGGCGAGTGGAATTCCGCCAGAATTACGTTGCAGGACAATCGCCTGAGCGTCCTCATCAACGGCATCACGGTGCAGGATCTCGACTTGAACGAGCATCCGTTGGCCGGCGCAGGGTTGGCTGCCAGCGGCAGCATCGGTTTCCAGGATCACGGCTTGCCTTTTCAACTGCGCAAGCTGCGCATCAGGCGCCTGTGATCCTGAATGCCGCAATGGTCTAACCACGGAAAGCACGGAAGAGACTGAAATTGAGACAGTCGTTGCGCTTTCTCAGACCTTTGCAAACATCACTTACAAGTGAGCGGCCAATTCGTTGTAACCGATTCTTGTTCCGTGTGTTTTCGTGGTTCTTGGTCTCGTTTTCAGGGAGACGGGTGGCTGAAGGGGGGCCAACGGCGAGATTGCAGTTACCGCACCGTGTTCACGACGGGACGCAGGCAGAACGTGCGCCTGGAGGCCTGCTCCGGGAACACCACGGAGAGCACCACGGTCCAGCTGCGGGATGCGGGTTCGTAGTTGATCTGCGGGCCGGCTTCCTCGGGAAAGCGTTCACCCAGCGGCGTGAACTTGCTGTCGATGAGTTCACCGACCTGCCAGAGTGCAGGGTCGGGCAAGCCGGTCAGCGTAATGGTATCCATTTCGGAGAGGCTCTCGGCGGTGAACTGCAGACGCAGATCGGATGGGGTGGGAAGTGTGGTCGGGAAGGAGTGCGGCTTGCTATCGATGCGGATGACCTGGTGAGCGGCCTCGCGCGCTGTCAACTCCCAGCTGTCGGGGGTTGCGGTGAGGCCGCTACGCAGGGATTCGCTTGGTCCGTAGTAAGAGTCGGCGGTGGGTGGAAACAGTGTCATTTGGACGAGGAATTCGATTCGGTCACCTTTGCGTAACTGGTCGATGCCCGGTGGCAGGACCAGTTCGGCATTGAGCGCGCCGCCGCCGCGCCGCGCGGCTGCCACGAGGGGTGTCGGGTGCTCCACGCCACCCAGGATGGCGTTGTAGTTGCGCACGATAAGGCTGCGCACGGGGGCTACCGGTGCGCCGTCCCTGCTTGCCACGCCATGAAGGGCTACCCATGGTGCCTCACCCTGCAGGGCCACAGGCTGCATCACGCGCTCCCATGCGTTGCCCTCCAGAGCAGGAGGATCCGCGCTGCCCGACCGCACAGAGCCGTTGCCCCAACTCACGGTGCGGGCCTTGACCTCGTTGTAGTAGTCGCTGCCGAGCTGGAAGAGTGCCAGTTCCTTGAACGAGCAATCTGCGAGAGCCTCGAGCTGTACGTTGAAGTAACTGCGGGCCGCGGAGTTACTGCGCGGCAGGTAGGTGTCGATCTGCATCCGAAGGGCACCATTTTCCGAGCGTTCGTTGACGCGGATGTGCGAGAGATTCGGGCCGATCATGCGGAATTGCGTCACCGTGTTCTGCCACATCACAATGTTGCCTTGGTTGTCGATTATCCGGGCAATATCACCACCACCGAAATTGGGCGTCCAGTCGTGGGTCAGTCCGCTGGGGCCGCGCATCAGGAAGGGCCGGACGTCGGTGATGAAGGCGCGTCGCATGGTGCGCCCGGGTTGCACACAGAGTGTTTCTCCCCAGGAACCGAGTGCCATCTGGACCCAGAAACCATTGAATTCCCAGCCGATGAGGCTGAGCTGGGCTGCCGAGGAAGCCGGCACACCCTGCCAGTGCGCATGGACCGTGTCGTAGCGCAGGTCGACTTTCGCCCCGGGATCGAGCCGCAGCAGGGTGCTGACATTGATCCAGGCGTTGTCGTAGGGCAGGGGAATGCCGGGTTTGACGTGCCAGTTCTTGCTGCTTTGCAGTGGCAGCCCGGTCTGCGCGCCGTCGGCACGCAGGATCATCGGCACGTAGCCGCTGATCGGATGGTAATCGTGGAGCAGGCGCAAGCGGATGGTGCGCGGTTCATCCGAATTGTTTTCCAGCCGCAGTGCGGAGCTCGATACGCGGTCGAGCAGTTCCGGCAGGTAGAGCGGGATGTCGTCCTGTGGCCCCTGATCAAGCGGCCAGCCGGTCTGCCTGGCTATACGGACTTCCCAGGCGTCGGTTACCGGCGAATAGCTGATAGAGGGATTGCGAACTGTGAAGTCATCGAGTGTTTGCGCCGAAATGGCGATGCCGTCGCGCTGTTCACCTGCCGGCAGCAACTTGCCATCGGCGAAGCGCACCCCGAGCCGCACCATTTCGTTGCTGGTGGTCGTGGCCTGCTGCTGGTCTGTGCCCGGCAGCCCGAGCGCGGCACGCAGTTCTGCGGCGATCCCGTTCGCGGGACTGACGTGCCACTCGAACAGGCAACGGTCGGCCCAGATCCGAATTTCGAGGCGGGATTGCGCTTCGAGTCGGTTGCCGGCGTCGTCGCGCAGTTCGAGATCGTAAATGGCGATGTGCTGGAAGAAGTCGCCACTCTCGACAATACGGACCGGAAATGTGGCCGGTTTGCGGTGGTCAATGGTGCCTCCTGCCGGCCGGTAGGTTTTGCCATCCACTGCGGCGCGTAGATCAAGCTGCGCGGGTGTCCATTCTGCACGGATGGCTGCCAGAGCATTCGGCGTATTGTCAATTGCACGGGCATCTTCGAGGGCCATGCGCTCGATTGCGATCCTGCGCGGGTCGAGAAGCATCCCCCATTGGTCGCCGCGCAGTGCAAGCAATGCGTGGTCGTCCCGGAAAGTCGAGAAGCGCTTGTCCTCCGGGCGCCATCCCTGCACCACCGGGGGGCCATTGACCCAGCTGAGACTGGTCATGTCTGCGGTGTCCGGCATGTGCCACGCGGAGGGCTGCTCCGCGGCGTGAGCTGAGGTGATCGCGAGCCAGAAACAAACCAGGAACCTTTTCATCGGGCCCACCATCCCTGTTGATGCCGTTCGGTCAAGCCCGGTCATTGCCGGCTTGGGCCCGTGGTGCGCAACGTTTCGTGGCCTTTTTGGTATGTATTCTCCGGGTTTCGTGGTTTGGTTTTCTCCTCGGCATGTCCTTCGAAGAATCCATCGACTCGTTCATTCGCTTTCTGGCCACCGAACGCGGGTTGTCCGATTCCTACCAGGTGACCACGCGGGCGCACATTGAGAGATTTGCTGAGTGGGTGGAGCAACGGCATGGGGTGCTGGATCCGGACAGTGTTACCCTCGAGCAACTCACGGGGCATCTCACCTGGCGCAAGAATGGCGACAGCGAGCGGGCGATGGCGGGGATTTCCGCGGCCAGCCTTCGCCAGTTGGTGATCGCGTTGAAGATCTACTTTCGCTGGCTGCATGGCAGAGGATATGTGGCTAAAGACGTGGCGGATGGCCTGATGTCGCCGCGGCCGGAGCAGACGTTGCCCGAGACGCTGAACCAGCAGACCGTGCTGCGGTTGCTGGAGGGGGTGGACACCAGCGAGCCGCTCGGCAGGCGCGATCGTGCCATTCTCGAGTTGCTGTATGCGTCGGGCTTGCGCGTTTCGGAATTGGTGGCAGCCACCTTGGACGAGCTGCGCCTCGAGGAGGGGTTTATCCGGGTAACAGGCAAGGGAAACAAAACCCGGGTGGTGCCGGTGGGCTCTGCCGCGCGCGCGGCAATCACCGAATATCTCGAGGCCGAGCGACCGGGTCTGGTCAGGGCGAAGACCCGCAACCATATTTTCCTGTCGCGGCGTGGCAGTGGGCTGACCACCAATCGGATCCGCCAGATCGTCCGCGAGCGGGCGCGACTGGCCGGCTTGGATGAGCAAGTCTATCCGCACCAGATGCGGCACAGCTTCGCGACCCACCTGCTGGGTAATGGCGCGGACTTGCGGGTTATCCAGGAACTGCTCGGCCACGCGGACATCGCCACCACGCAGATCTACACCCATGTTGATGAGCAGCGGCTGAAGGATGCCCATCGGAAGTTTCATCCAAGGGGTTAGGGAGAGGGCTGAGGCAGGTAACTGGATTGGACCGAGCGCGAGGAGGACGATCTCTGGGATTGCCCGTGGAAGGCACGGCGCCTACAATAAGGTGTTTAGTTCGAGTCTGATGACATTCGAGATTGCCGCCGTCCTCACGATCCTGGCTGTTTCGCTGGTACTGTTCATTACCGAGAAACTGCGCATGGACGTGGTCGCGCTGCTGGTTTTGAGCGCGCTGGGCATTCTGGGCCTTATGGGGGTCAGTGGTGTCTTCGGTTTGTCGCCGATCCTTGGAGAAGATCGCCAGGATGTCGTCACCAATGCGCTGGCCGGTTTCAGCAACCCCGCGGTGGTGACGGTGTGGTCGATGTTCATCCTGAGTGCCGGGCTCAGCGCGACCGGTGTCGCCGACGTCATCGGCAGGCAGGTCCTGAAAATGGCCGGCCGCAGTGAGCCGCGGATGATCATCGTCATCATGATGACTACCGGGATCCTCTCCGCCTTCATGAACAACATCGGTGTTGCCGCCCTCATGCTGCCGGTGGTCATGGACATCGCCAGGCGCACTGAGACGTCTCCCTCCCGCTTGCTCATGCCCATGGCCTACGGCTCCCTGCTCGGCGGCTTGACCACGATGGTGGGGACACCGCCCAACCTGGTTGCCTCCCAGGCACTGGCGCAGGCCGGTGAAGGCAGTTTCTCGCTGTTTAGCTTTACGCCGATCGGCCTGCCGGCGCTGGTCGTCGGCTCGCTGTTCGTGGCGTACGTCGGACGCCACATCCTGCCTAAGGAGATGCCCGAGGGCTTCCAGTTGTCCCGCGAGCGAGCCGAGTCGGAATTCCGTTTCTCGCATGACTTCGAGGAGCGCCAGATCAGGCTCCAGTTGCTGGAGGGCTCGCCGTTTGATGGCCAGGAGCTCAGCCGGACCGGATTGGGAGCCATACTCGGGATGAACGTGTATGCGATCGAGCGGGATGGACAGATCCTGAGCCCGATCGATGCCGACTTCGTGGTGCGTGGTGGAGATATCCTGTGCGTGCAGGGTCGGGTCGACGATTTTCGTGAATTCCTCCAATGGCGGACCTTCGAATTGGCCTCCGGCCCGGAGATCGCCGAATTGCTCTCGCTCAACCGGCTGGTGCTGCTGTCGGCGCAGGTCGCAGAAAATTCCGAAATCGACGGACTCACCGTCGCGGAGGCGGATTTCGGCAGGCGTTTTCAGGGGCATATCATCACCATCAGGCGCGATGGCAAGGTGCATCGCGGGGTCATGGCTGAGTTCAAGCTGGCGGCGGGGGACGCCATCCAGATCGAGATGCAGAAGGATTCTATGCCGGTGGTCACCGAGTCGCCGGCATTTTCCGAGGTGGAGCTGATCAGTGACGAGAGTCTCGACCAGATCTACCGTGACGTTGATTGCCTGCTCGAACTCGACATTCCCGCCGAGTCGCGCCTGGTGGGACTCAGTGTCGCGGAGAGTGGCATCGGCGATGCCTTGCGGATGCGAATCATCGGAATCGCCCGGAAATCCGGCTCGGTGTTCTTTCCCGACGCCCGGGAGGAGTTCCAGGCCGGTGACAAGCTGCTGGTGCATGGCGGCCGGCAGGCGGTCACCTTGATGAAAGGGTTGCAGTCGCTTGAGATGCAGGAGGTGGAGTCCGGAGAGAGCCTCGGGCTCGAGGAGTTGCCCGGCACCGGCTATACCGAGGTTACGCTTGCCCCGCAGAGCGAGCTGGCCGGCAAGTCGCTGCGCGAATTGAATTTTCGTGGTCGCTACGGACTGCAGGTCATGTCGATCTGGCGCAAGGGCAAATCCTATGGCACCCACCTGCGCAGCCTCACCCTGCAGTTCGGTGATGCCATGCTGCTCTCCGGCCCCCGCGAGAAGCTCGAGGCGCTCGCCGACGACGCGGATTTCCTGATCCTGTCGCACGCCGCTTATGCGGCGCCGGCCGGGCGTTCGCCGCTCAAGGCGGCCATCTCCGCCGGCATCATGCTGGCGGTGATCTTCACCGTGCTTATCGG
>JBDQJG010000129.1:0-8603 GCA_040263955.1 Verrucomicrobiales bacterium | reverse complement strand
GGCGGCAGCAAGTGTGCCACGGCGCTGCGCCATCCGGGCCATGCCATAGGCTGCCGCTCCGTCACCACCCAGTGCCCATTCGAAACGAGTCGTTTCCATGGTCGGATCGAGGGGCGAACGCTGATAGAAAGGTTGCGCACGGCCCGCGAAACCCTCCCGCACACAGTCAAGGTACCAATCGCGGAACTGCGCCTCTGCCAGTCCGCCACCGATCACCACCAGTCCTGGATCGAGGGTGGCACAGAGGTCTCCCACCGCGTAGCCAAGGACATGCGCCTGTTTCTCGAAGATGTGCAGCGCGAAGGCATCTCCCTGCTCCGCGAGATCCCGAAGCCGATAGGCTTTTTCCGCCGCGCCAAGTGACCCCTGATTGAGGACATGCGCGCTGTTTTCCGGCTTGGCCAGTTCCCTCTCCACCTGACGACGCAAAGCCATGAGCGAGACCCATGCCTCGAGGGCACCCTCCGTCCCGGTGCTGTCCGCCGGCAGAACACCATCTTCCTGAAACGGGACCGTGATGCGCCCCAATTCGAACGCCAGTCCGTTCGCACCCTCGTAGAGTTCTCCGCCCGGCAGCACGAATCCCCCGCCCAGACCGGTTCCGGCCGCCAACAGGAGCAGCGGACCATGGTATCCTTCGCGCATCATGTATTCTCCGACCGCAGCGGCATTGGCATCGTTGGTCATCACCACGGGTTTGCCGCACTCCCGCTCATAACCCGAACGGATGTCCGTGCCCACCCAATCCTGCGCGAGATTCGCCACTCCCCAGATCACGCCGTGCGAACTCGGAGCCGGGACATCCAGTCCGATTCCCGCCACGTCCTCCACCTTCACCCCATTGACCGAGCAGATTTCTTCGAGCGCGCGGCTCAACTGCCCGAAGGTCGCGCGATAGCCCTCCTTCACCCGGCTTTCAACTTCCCCATACTGTCCGATCTGGACACCCTCGGAATCGACAAGCAGCGACTTGATAGAGGTTCCGCCCACATCGAGGCCCACGTAACAGGAATGTTCAGCACTCATAAGACGATGATTCGGTAAATGACCCTCGGAGACTGCCTGAAGGCAATGACAATCAGACGTGGAAAGAGATCCACCGTCAACGAAAATAGTCTGAAGGATTCTTCCGCGGGCACTTCAAAACGGCGTTATAATCCTGCGACAAGCGTGTAATTGATCGCCCAACTCGGCGGGAGTTTCATTGACTGCCGCGACAGTAACGTAACCCGCAAACAATGAACGACGACGACACCACCAGGAAACCCGACCGCAACGCGGGCGCCAGCATCGTTGCCGGCGCCCTGGCCGCGCTCTCGAGCCACTACCTGCTGAACCCGGGATTCGGAATTTTCGATCTGATTCCCGACAATCTCCCCGTGATCGGCAATCTTGATGAGACCGCTGCCGCGGCCCTGCTCATCTCCTGCCTGGCGTATTTCGGCTTTGATCCCGGCGGGCTCGTGCAGCGCATCCTCCGCCTGCTGGGATTGATCAAGCATGCGGGTGGTCCAGCCAAGACAACGAAACCGGCCACCATCGACGTGGAAACCCGCTAAGCTCCCTGTCCGGCCCGCAGCGACATTGTCTGCTGCCGACTTCCTGCCCCAAGGGGTTTTCCACAGACCGAATCTGACGTCTCTCGACAGGAAACCTTGCTGCTGCAGGCAACGAGCGCGGTGGTATGCTAGCCTGGATTGCGCAAGCCTTTCAGACTGCGTTGATAGGCGATGCCTACCATGAGAACGCCTACAATCAACAATAGCAGCCGACTTGGCTCCAAGCCAGCGAGATCACCGGCCTTGACTGCTTGGTCATTGGCTGCCAGCGCCTTGAACAGGAGTGCCCTCTCCGACACAACCGCCGCCTCTTCAACCGTCACTTCCGTCGCTTTCAGATAATCCGGGCCAAGAAATGCAGCCGGCATTACCGCGATAATAACCAGCGGAACGAGAAGCTTGGGCTTGGAACAAACACCCAGAAAACTGAAAATGCGCTTTTGCACGGGATTTGCAGGTTACATGAGTGGGGCCTTTCTTGTAAAGAAATTTTATTTCATTCGACCTTTTTTCCTGAAAGTTTGGCACTGTTAACAAGTTATCAATGAAACCTCACACCAACCATGACTCCTGACTTTCGGCTTCCACTTGTCCTCGTTCTCATGTCGGTTACCGCCGATAGCACGCTCGCAGCGTCTCCCATCCTGCCAATCACTCCATTCAATCAAGCCCGGCAGATCGGTTCCGCCTTTTACGGCGACCCGCCCGACGCGACCCATCCATGGAGCGTGCACGACAGGAATCGCCCACAGCCGAAAGTGATAGAGACAACCGGCGCTGTCGCCATCGCACCTCCGTCCGACGCGGTTGTGCTCTTCGATGGTCATGATCTGTCGGCCTGGAACCTGGAGCGTCCGAAACCCGGTAAGCAGTGGATTGTCCGCGATGGCTGCATGGAGTGCATGCCGGGAGCCGGTGCACTCGTGACACGCGAGCCGCTGACCGATTGCCAGTTGCATATCGAGTGGGCTGCCCCCACGGAAACGACCAAAAACGGACAGGGTCGCGGTAACAGCGGTATCTTCCTGATGGGCACCACAGAGATCCAGGTGCTCGATAATTACCGCAATCCAAGCTACCCCGACGGCATGGCCGGCGCAGTCTACGGAGTAAGCCCTCCGCTGGTGAACGCGCTGCGACCACCGGGCGAGTTCAACAGCTACGATATCGTATTCCGCCGACCTCTCTACCGCGATGGCACGGAAATTGATCCCGGCTACTTCACGGTATTCTGCAATGGCGTACTGATCCAGGATCACACTCCGCTGGAAGGTGGCGGCGGTCACAAGAAACGCTCACAACCGAAACCATTTCCTGAAGCCGCTCCCCTGAAGCTGCAGGACCATGGCGACGTTGTCCGGTTCCGGAACATCTGGTACCGACCACTGCCACCCCGTGCCGCAGAGGGCGGGACCAACGGCGCGCTCGACCCCACTGCCAGCGCTCGACTGCGACAAGACATCGCTGCTGCCATTCGCGAGGATTCCGCCACGCTGACCAACGACCCGCTTGTCGAATGCCAACGGCTTCTGGAATCGCTGGTCTACAGCCACGATGACCCGGCCCTGGAGAAAGCCAGAACCCTGGCAACCGCTTACGTTGCCTCGGTCGAGAACCTGCCGCGCGAAAAGCGTGAACCGCACAAGCACCGCACTCTGGAGCTGCGCAATGCATTTCGCTACCTCGAACAGCACGGGCGAATCGAACCAGATATTCCCCCGAAACCCCGCCTCGAGGCGATTGTCGAGGAAATGCAATGGGATCCAAAGAAGAAGTAAATCAAGGACACCTGCAAGCAGGTCGCATCAACACCGATGCAATCTGCGCTGCCTTCGAGGAAAACTTCGCCAGCCGATCGGAACTGGGAGCCTCGCTCTCGGTCTGGAGCCAGGGTAGAGAAGTCCTCTCCCTGCACGCGGGCCGAATGACCCGCGAATCCGATGCACCAGCATGGACAGCCCATACCCTGGTGCCTTTCTGGTCGGCCACCAAGGGGATCGCCGCGGCCTGCTGCCTGCGGGCACTGGAAACCGGGGGCTGGACCTTGGAAAACCGGGTGGCCGACCTGTGGCCGGAATTTGCAGGCGGTGGCAAGCAGGATATTACCATCGGGCAGGTGCTTTCGCACAGCGCCGGGTTGAGTAGCCTGGACGAGCAGGTGGACGTCCTCGACTACCCGGCGGTGATCGCAGCCCTGGAACGACAGAAACCCACATGGAGGCCCGGGAAAAGTCATGGCTACCATCCCCGCACCTTTGGTTTCCTCGCCGATGAGCTGGTGCGACGTGCCACCGGTGCGGATTCTCTCTCCGCCTATTTCCATGGCGAGATTGCCATTCCGTTGAAACTCGATCTGTGGATCGGGTTGCCCGCATCGCAATTCCATCGAGTTGCCACCCTTTATCCTGGCCGCCTTGATCCGGCGTTAAGGGATGAACCATTCTGCCGGGCTTTTAATACACCGGGTTCCGAGACCCGCAGGGCTTTCGATTCTCCCCGTGGGCTGCACGCTGTGGGAGACATGAACACGCCCGCCGGCTGGACGGCTGGGCTGGCCGCGATGGGTGGCGTGGGCAGCGCCCATGCACTCGGACGCTTCTACGCGTGCCTTGCCGCCGGCGGCGAGGGGCTGTTCTCCGCCAAGGTCATCTCGGCCCTGCAGACGACGCGCACCTGCGGCCACGATCGCACCCTCTGCACCCCGACTGCTTTCTCTGCCGGCATGATGCTGGATGTCCCGGAAACGCGGCAGCCGCTCTTCGGCCTATCGGGCTCTGCCTTCGGCCACCCGGGTGCGGGAGGCAGTCATGCCTTTGCCGACAGCGAGAACCACATCGCCTTCGCCTACGTCATGAACCAGATGGAATTCGGTGCCCTGCCTAAGCACCGAGCATTGAAACTGGTCGAAGCACTCTACTTACCGGAATCTCCGGCCCCGTAACCGACATGAAAACCCACACCGTCGAATTCAAAGTCCGTACCAACGGCAAAGGAACCTTCGAGATCACCTCGGAGGTCAACGCGATTGTCGCCGCCGCGAACATCTCCTCGGGAGTGGCCACCGTGTTCACCTGCCACACCAGCTGCAGTCTTGTAATCATGGAAAATGCCGACCCATCCGCCCGGGAAGATCTGCACAACTTCTTCGAAAAACTGGTCCCGGAGCACACCCCGTATTTTACCCATACCTACGAGGGACCGGACGACATGCCCTCCCACATTCGCATGTGCCTGACCGATGTGGACAAAACCATCCCTGTTTTCAAGGGCAGAATGGCACTGGGAACGTGGCAGGGAATTTTTCTCTTCGAACACCGCCGGGCCCCTCACCGCCGCCGGGTGGTAGTCAATGTGACGGGTGAGTAGCGCAGCCCACGCGGCAACTCAGCACAACCGCACAGGAGCGAGCCGAAACGGCAGTCCCCTTCAACGTTTCGCACCTCCACGCCGGCTCGCAGCGCACTGTCAAATGCGCCCTACTTCTTGCCCTTGGCGCCCCCCTGCAGGTCGGAGATCGCCTGGAAGTCTTCGAGCGTCGAGGTGTCGCCCTTGATCTCCCCCCCCGCGCAGATTTCCTTGAGAATTCTGCGCATGATCTTCCCGGATCGAGTCTTGGGAAGGGCTCCGGCGAAGCGAATGTCATCAGGCTTGGCAATCGGCCCGATCACCTTGCTCACGTGGGCGCGAAGCTCTTTGGCCAGTGCATCTCCCGGTTTCGCCTTGGATGCCAGAATGACGAAGGCGACGATTCCCTGTCCCTTGATCTCGTCGGGCCGACCGACCACAGCAGCCTCGACAACCGCCGGGTGTGAAACCAGCGCACTCTCGACCTCCGCAGTGCCCAGGCGATGGCCGGAGACATTGAGCACATCGTCGAGACGCCCGATGATCCACGTGTAGCCGTCGCTGTCCCTGCGCGCACCGTCACCAGCAACATAAATACTCGTGTTCTCGCCCCAATAGGTCTTCACGTAGCGCTTTTTATCCCCGTAAATTGTCCGCAGCATCGAGGGCCATGGCTTGCGGATTACCAGCTTACCCTCCTGGTTCGCACGGCAGGGAATCCCGTTCTCATCAAGGGTGACTGCGTCCACCCCGAAGCAGGGCAGCGTGGCCGTTCCCGGTTTCAACGGAGTCGCTCCCGGCAACGGGGCGATCATGATCGCGCCGGTCTCGGTCTGCCACCACGTATCGACGATTGGACAACGCCCACCCCCGATCACTTTGTGGTACCACTCCCACGCAGCCGGATTGATCGGCTCTCCCACCGAACCCAGAAGGCGCAGGGAACTCAAGTCGTGCTTCTTCGGAAACGCATCACCGGCCTTCATAAAGGCCCTGATTGCTGTCGGTGCGGTGTAGAAAATGGTGACCCCGTGCTCCTCGACGATCTTCCAGAAACGCCCGAAATCCGGCTGATTGGGTGCACCCTCATACATCAGGCAGGTGGCCCCCGCCGCCAGCGGCCCGTAGATGATGTAACTGTGCCCGGTGATCCAGCCGATATCCGCCGTGCACCAGTAGACATCGCTGTCACGGATATCGAAGACATACTTGAAAGTCGAATACGTGCCAGTCAGGTAGCCCCCGCTGGTATGCAAGATCCCCTTGGGTTTGCCGGTCGAGCCACTCGTATACAGGATGAAAAGCGGGTGCTCGGCATCGAAACCACGGGCAGGACACTGATCTGTGACCTTGGCAACCTCATCGTGATACCAGACATCCCGCCCCCTGACCATCTTTACCGCGTTCTCGCAGCGACGCACCACGATGACTTTCTTGATCGTCTTGCTGCCCTTGATCGCGGCATCGACATTGTCCTTGAGCGGAACAATCTTGCCCCTGCGCCAACCACCGTCTGCGGTGATCACGAAGGACGCGCCGCTATCTTCGCAGCGGTCGCGGATCGAGTCCGCTGAGAAACCGCCGAATACCACCGAGTGCACTGCGCCCAGGCGAGCGCAGGCCAACATGGCGAATGCCGCCTCGGGAATCATTGGCATGTAGATGATCACTCTCTGCTTGGGACGAACCCCATTCGCCTTGAGAACATTGGCAAAACGCGAGACCTCCCGCCGCAGTTGCCGATACGTGATGACCCGCTGATCGCCCGGTTCCCCCTCGAAAATAATCGCCGCCTTGTTCGCCCGGTCCCCCTCAGCATGTCGATCAACGCAATTCTCACAGACATTGAGCTTGCCGCCGACGAACCACTCGACAAATGGCGGCTTCCACTTCACCACCCGATTCCATTTCTTCTGCCAGAGAAGTTCCGAGGCTTCATCGGCCCAGAATGCTTCGGGATGGTCGATCGAATGCTTATGCATCCGGCGATACTCGGCAAGGCTCTTGATGCGAGCATCCTTTTGAAACTCCTTCGAGGGCTTGTAGACGACTTCTTTCTTGGAACTGCTCATGAGAACTGGGGAGAGGTAACGGTCTCCGGAATCAGAGAACCCTCTCACATGATGCTGAAATCAGGACTGCTTTGCAATAGGAAACGCATACCGGGCAACCAGTCCGGGACCGTGCCACACGCATGACACCCCCCGGCACACCCCTGTTCCGTGCCGAACGCGACGCACAGCTTTTCCATGACTGTCGGCAAAACTGTGATTGGATAACGCCATGATCAAATTCCTTCACACCCGCATCCGGGTCAGCGACCTCGAAGCATCGATCACCTTCTACGAGCAACTCGGCTACGTCCTTGCCCGTCGAAACGACAAGTCGCCGGCCGGCAACCGCCTGGCTTTCCTCGAACTTGAAGGCAACGATCACTTTCTGGAACTTTGTTACTCGCCCGACTTCCAGGTCCATTTCCCGGAGGACCTCATGCACACCGCTCTCGGAGTGGAAGATATCGTCGCCTACTGCGACGAACTGGAGAACAAGGGCATCGAGATCTGGCCGGGGGACTGGCGCAGCGCCTTCCCATCCGGTGAAAAGAGCAAGATGGCATTCGTCACCGATCCCGACGGCTACGAGGTGGAAATCCTCGAACGCCAGTAACCCGCTCGCTAGTCACCGAGACCCTCGGCCTCGAGCTGAACCCCACCGTCGCCGGCTGGCACAAAGCGCAACAGCATCGGCCGGCAACAGACCTCGCAATCGTAATCGACCTCGCAGGGGACCTCACTGAGAGGCGGGCAGGGAGCCTCGAATACCTCGAAGCACGAGGGGCAGGTCACTGGCGCGGTCTCGGTCACCTGAATACACCAGCATGCTTGTCCGCGGAAGTCCAAGGCAACCTGCTCTCGAGAATCCAGTTTACGGAAGCCTCCACTGCTCTCCCAACTCCCGGTATTCGGCTTGTGGCAACAACACCAGATGTGGTGCCGCCTGCGGATCCAACCAGCCGATCAACGCCACCAGATCCTCTTGTTTCATCGTCGTGCAGCCCGCCGTGCTGCGATCAGGTCCTCTGCGAATGTGGAAAAAAATTGCGCTGCCCATGCCCGGCACTGGTGGATCGGCGTTGTGCCTGATCTCCAATTTCAGACTGTGGGCATGATCCTCCATGCGCATGCGCTCCTGCGCATGCCAGACAGGCACACCGCGCGCTGGGTCGATCACCACATGCCGGTTGTAAAGCGGACTGTCGACATTCTCCACCCAGCAATCCCACTCAGTCACCTGCCGATAGGCAAGCCGCGTCCCCGGTGGCGGATCGGGAGCATAACCAAACACCCCGCCGATCTCGAACACGCCCGCCGGTGAACGCTTGTCTCCCTCGACTTTCTGCAGACCCTTTACCTCTCCGGCCCCCGGTAGAAGCCCCCGGCCCCAAGCCAGACCCGACTTGCCCAGCAGCACCGGCTTCTGCTTTGCCAGCACAGGCATCCATCGGCCCGCCTCCCGCTGATACCACTGCATTGTGCCGCGATTTGAATCCCATGTTTCCGCAGTTACCACCACCAGCTGCCCGATCCTTTCTGGTAAACCATCGGCCCGCGCCGCCTGCCCGAGCAGACACCCCGACACCACCCAGCACACACACCAGCATCTCAAAATCCTCTGCCTGCGGCACGTTCTCATGAGACG
>JBDQJG010000128.1:0-8652 GCA_040263955.1 Verrucomicrobiales bacterium | reverse complement strand
GGCTCCCATGCCGGGCGCTGTCTTCGCTATCCGCAAGCAGGTCGGTGACAGCGTGGAAGAGGGCGAAGCGGTCATCATTCTCGAAGCCATGAAGATGGAAATGCCCGTCAACGCTCCCTGCGCCGGAACCATCCGTGAAATCCTCGCCGCCAAGGGCGACCAGGTCGGAGCCGGCCAGACCCTGGCCCACATCAGCTGACCGCAAATCCCGAAAACCCGCGACCTCCACCGCCTGACGCGATGCTCCTTAACGTAGCGCACAGAAAATTCGCCACCCTCCTCATCTGCTCGGCCCTCGCCGTGCTCGGATGCGGGGCCACGGCAATCGCCGCGGATGCTGCACAGGCTGCCGTCAAGCCAGCCTCGACGGCGGCCGCTTCCGGCGAGACCTCGGCAGCCGAATCCACTTCGAAACTCTACCGCCTTTGGGCCAGCACCGGCGTGAAGGGCTTCTTCGAACGCTCAGCACCCGTCGTGAATGACGAGGGTGTGGCAATGCCCGGCCAGCACGGGCTGCTCAAGCTGGTCATGATCCTGGTCGGCCTGCTGCTCATCTACCTGGGTGTCGCCAAGGGCTTCGAGCCGCTGTTGCTCATTCCCATCGGCTTCGGGGGCATCCTCGCCAATATTCCGAATGCCGGAATCGCCGAGCCGGGTGGTTTCCTCTACGCCTTCTACTCCTTCGGGATCGGTGATGTGCCGATCTTTCCCCTGCTGATCTTCCTCGGGGTCGGCGCCATGACCGACTTCGGTCCACTGCTGGCCAACCCGAAGACCGCGTTGCTGGGAGCTGCCGCCCAGTTCGGCATCTTCGCCACCCTGATCGGTGCGATCGCCCTGAGCCAGTTCATTCCCGGTATGCAGTTCGATCTCAAGGAAGCCAGCGCCATCAGCATCATCGGCGGTGCCGACGGACCGACCGCGATCTTCCTGGCTTCCATGCTTTCGCCGCACCTGCTCGGTGCCATCGCCGTGGCCGCCTACTCCTACATGGCACTGGTACCGATCATCCAGCCGCCGATCATGAAGGCACTCACCAATGAAGAAGAGCGCAAGATCGTCATGACCCAGCTGCGTCCGGTCTCCAAGGCCGAGCGCATCTGCTTCCCGCTCGTAGTGCTTGTGCTGTGTATCCTGCTTCTTCCCAGTGCCACTCCGCTGGTCGGCATGCTCATGCTGGGCAACCTGTTCAAGGAGTGCGGCGTGGTCGAGCGCCTCTCCCGCACCGCCTCCAATGAACTGATCAACATCGTCACCATCATGTTGGGGCTGGCCGTCGGCTCGAAGCTGCAGGCCGACAAATTCCTGTCCACCGAGACCCTCGGTATCATCGTCCTCGGGCTGATCGCCTTCTGCATCGGCACCGCCTCGGGAGTGCTGATGGCGAAAGTGATGAACAAATTCGCCCGCACCGACGCGGACAGGATCAACCCGCTCATCGGCTCTGCCGGTGTCTCCGCAGTCCCGATGGCCGCCCGTGTCTCCAACAAGGTTGGCATGGAAGCCAACCCGTCCAATTACCTGCTGATGCACGCCATGGGACCCAATGTCGCCGGCGTCATCGGATCCGCGGTGGCTGCCGGTGTCCTGCTGGCACTCGTCGGATAAAAACCTTGGTCACTGTTCGCTGGCCTCTCGCAGGGCACGACGCAACACCCGCGACCGGCCTTCATGGCCTCAGGCCAATACCTGCTTGACCACGTGGCCATGCACGTCGGTGAGGCGGAAATAGCGGCCCTGGTACTTGTAAGTGAGCGCCTCGTGGTTGATGCCGAGCTGGTTGAGCAGGGTGGCGTGGAAGTCGTGCACATGCACCTCATCCTTGACGATGTTGTAGCAGTAGTCATCGGTCTCGCCGTGGGTCACCCCTCCCTGGAAACCGCCGCCGGCCACCCAGGTGGAGAAACACAGCGGATGGTGGTCGCGGCCGAAATTCTTCGGGTTGTAATTGCCCTGGCAGTAGTTGGTGCGTCCGAACTCACCGCCCCAGACGACGATGGTGTCGTCAAGCAGCCCGCGCTGCTTGAGGTCCATGACCAGCGCTGCCGAGGCCTGGTCGGTCTCCTTGGTCTGGATGGGCAATTTCTCAGGCAGCTGGCCGTGCTGGTCCCAGCCCTGGTGGTAGAGTTGAATGAATCGCACCCCACGCTCGCAAAGACGTCGTGCCAGCAGGCAGTTGGCCGCGTAGGTTCCGGGGGTGCGAGCATCCTCGCCATACATCGTGTAAATATAATCCGGCTCGTCCTCGAAGTCGGTGACCTCCGGAATCGAGGACTGCATGCGGAAGGCCATCTCGTACTGGGAGATGCGGCTCTCCAGCGCCAGGTCACCGGACTCGGCCAACTGGGCCTGGTGCAGATCCCGCAGGCGATCGAGCATCAGGCGACGCCCCTGGGCACTCTGTCCCGGAGGATTGTGCAGATAGAGCACCGCATCCTTCTCGGATCGGAAGCGCACCCCATCGTGCTTGCCGGGTAGAAAGCCGCTGCCCCACAGGCGCGACTGCAGCGGTTGGCCACTCTTGCCCTTGGTGATCAGAACCACGAAGGACGGCAGGTTCTCATTGAGTGAACCCAGGCCGTAATCGAGCCACGAGCCCATGGCGGGGCGCCCGGAAAGCTGGGAGCCGGTCTGCAGGAACTGGATGGCGGGACCGTGGTTGATAGCCTCGGTCTTCATGGTGTTGATCAGGGCGATCTCGTCGGTGATGCCGGCGGTATAGGGCAGCAGTTCCCCATTCATCCACATGCCGGACTCACCGTGTTGCTTGAAGTTGTAAGGTGTTCCCACCAGCGGCAGGGTCGCCTGGTTGCCGGACATTCCGGTAAGGCGCTGGCCGCCACGCACCGAGTCCGGCAACTCCTTGCCGGTCTCCTTGACCAGGTGCGGCTTGTAGTCGAACAAGTCCATCTGCGAGGGCCCACCGGACTGGAACAGGTAGATGACGCGTTTCGCCTTCGGTAGGAAGTGACTGAGCTTCGCCCCCGGCCGCGTGGCAGCAAAGCCCTCCGAGGTGAGCAGGTTACCAAGAGCAAGCGAGCCGAGACCACCCCCGAGACGTGCCAGGGCGGAGCGGCGTGTCAGGCTGGGGCGTTCGTGGCCAGTGCAGAGTGCGTGCTGGGACATGGCGGGCATGGCGTCTGAGAGTTTGCGGTCGGGGTTCTTGAAAACCTAGTGCTTGAGCAGGGTCTTGTCGTAGTTGAGCAGGCCGAGGGCGGCGTTGGTCAGGGCCGCCAGCTGCGCGGGTGGCAGCTCGGCAGGCGCCTTGTTCTCTCCCACCTCGAGGAATTGCTGTGCCTGCTCCGGATGCGCCTCGAAATGCTGCAACTGCTCCTCGTAAAGCTGAACCAGAATGCGGGTTTCCTCCTCGCTCGGCTGGCACCCCGTGCTCATGCGCACCAGCTTGCCAATCATCGCCTCACTCCCGGCTGTGTCGTCACCGGCCTCGCGCAGCAACCCGGCCGCGGTGACCCGCGCCGCCTCGATGAATTGTGGCGAGTTGAGCAGCACCAGGCTCTGCAGAGGGGTGCTGGTCTGCTCCCGCTTCACCGTGCAGACCTGGCGCTTGGCAGCATCCAGGGTGAGCATCAGCGGGCTGGGTCCATTGACCTGCCAATAGGTATAGAGTGAGCGTCGGTAGAGCCCTTCGCCCTTGCTGACCTGGCCACCCTTGAAGGCGTGGGCCAGGTCATAGGGTCGCACCGGGCCACCCCCGATGCGGCTGGAGAGCAAGCCTGCGGTTGCCAGGGCATTGTCACGCAGCATCTCGGCGGTCAGGGGCCGGATAGGATAATAGCTGAGCAGGGAATTGCCCGGGTCTGTCTCATTGAGAATGTCCTGCTGGGCGGCGGTCAGAGTCGCTTTGCTACTGCTCTGGCGATAGCTGTGGGAAAGCACGATCTGCCTGACCAGGTGGTGCAGGTTCCAGCCCGAGGCCACAAAATCGCGTGCCAACCAGTCGAGCAGTTTCCGGTGACTGGGCACCGCCCCCTGGTTGCCGAAGTCCTCGCTGGTACTCACCAAGCCGGTGCCGAAAAACATCTGCCAGTAGCGATTGACGGCGACCCGTGCCGTCAGTGGATGATCCGGGTGGGTCAGCCAGCGGGCGAAATCCAGGCGATCGAGCCGCTTGCCGCGCGCAGCTTCCCCGGTCGACTGCTCCAGCCCGAACGCGGGCAGCACTGCCGGAATTGCCGGCTGCACCTCCTCCGCCGGCTTGTCATACTCGCCACGGGTCAGGATGTGTGTCTTGACCGGTGCCCCTTCTGTCTCGCGCATGGTCATGATGCGGGGAATGCTGTCCTGCAGGTCGTGGAGCTTTTTGCGCGCAGCTTGCAGTTGCTTCCGCCTGGCAACAATCTCCGGCGCCGCCTGCATCACCGGGGTGCCGGCGTGCAGAGCCTCGACCTGGATTGGATCCAATGCCGCCTCGAACAACTGGAAAGATTTCAGCTTGGCGCCCTTTAGTCCCTTGTCACGATTGATCGCACCGATCCGCAGCTGCTTGACGGCTTCATTGGGAGCAATTTTGTTGGTCAGGGTGTCGTAGCGGACATCGGTAGCGAATGGCTTGCCATCCAGGTAGAGGCGCACCCCGTCGGCTCGCGAACTGCCGTCATAGGTCATGGCCAGGTGAATCCAGCGCTTGGTGGGCAGGGGTTCGCGGCTGGCAATCTCGATGGCATTGCCCGGATAGAAATGCGCGATTTTGACTGTCGCCTTGCCGTCCTCGATCATGACGGTGATGCCCCGGTAGCCGGCATCGAGCGTGGCTTGGGTCTGGCCGTAGACGAAGGCCCGCTCATAGGCCTCAGGGAGAAACAGGCGCAGTCCGGAAGTGACCGGATTCTCACGCCGGGTTTTCTCCTGCGGATAGTCGATGCTCACCCAGCGATCTCCGTTGAGTTCCATGGCACCGCTTTTCTCCTTGGAGTAGTCTTCGTCGATCACCGGTTGCAGGACCTCGGTGGACGCGGCGAAGGCAAGTGCAGCATGATCTTTTTCCAGCCGGGCGATTTCCGCCTCGTGGGTGGCAAGTTGCTCTTCCTGGGCGGGGCTGCTCAGGGCGAGTGAAGGCGTCGGGATGGTGTCGCCGTGCATGAAGGGGTAGAGGCCGAACTCGTCGATATTGGAGAAAAACGCCGCCATCGAGAAGTAATCGGCCTGGGTGAGCGGGTCATACTTGTGGTCGTGGCACTTGGTGCACTCCATGGTCAACCCGAGGAAGGCCGTGCCCACCGTGTGCACCCGGTCGGAGATATAGGCTTGGCGAAATTCTTCAGGAACGCTGCCCCCTTCCGATTTCTGGCCGTGCAGGCGGTTGAAGGCAGTGGCCAACCTGGTTTCCTGCGTCGCATCCGGGACCAGGTCCCCGGCCAGTTGGTGGGTGATGAACTGGTCGTAGGGCAGGTTGCCCCGAAAGGCACGGATCACCCAATCCCGCCACTGCCAGACGGTGCGACCCCGGTCGATCTGGTAGCCGTAGCTATCGGAATAGCGCGCAACATCGAGCCATTCAGTGGCCATGCGCTCGGCACAGGTGGGACTGGCGAGCAGGCGCTCCACCTGGTTCTCGTATGCCTGCGGTGACTCGTCGGCGAGGAAGGCATCGATCTCGGCGAGGGTCGGCGGCAGTCCGGTGAGATCGAAGCTGACCCGGCGCAGCCACAATTCTTTACCGGTCTCCGGTGCCGGCGCCAGCCCCCGGGCCACCAGGGTTTCGGCGATAAAGTGGTCCACCGGCGTCCGGGCCGAGGGGTGGGCAGATTCCGGCACAGGGACGCTGGCGGGCAGCTCGGTAAATGCCCAGTGCTTCTCATATTTCGCCCCCTGCTTGATCCACTGCTCGAGGATCACTTTTTCCTTCCTGCTCAAGCGCCGGTTGGAGTCCGGGGGCGGCATGACGTCGTCCGGATCGTCTGAGTGGATCCGCGCCACCAGCTCGCTGCCACCCGGGTCACCCGGGACCACACCAAAGTAGCCGCCCAGATCGGCGGTGGCATTGTCGAAACTGTCGACCCGGAACTCCGACTTCTGGTTCTCCGCATCCGGCCCGTGGCAATGGAAGCAGCGGTCGGAGAGGATCGGCTTGACCTGCTCATTGAACGAGATTTCCTCGGGGCCCTCCGCCATTACAACAGGACGCGGCCCACCCGCCAACGACAGGGCAAGCATGCAGTACGCAAAGAACGCCTTCTTTTTGTTCACCAACATGAAAATTACGATCAACGAAAGGGGATTTCTACCTGCGTAATATCACGCACTTCTCCACAGGCTTCTTTCGTGAATTCGCGAGCCTGACACTTGGCGGTTTGCTAATTGGCCGTGAAGTGCAGCGCCCGCAGAGCGGTTCCCCCGGGCTTGATGCGGCCCGGGCGGTTGGGCAGGATTTCCAGCTCCAGCGTGTGCGCGCCAGCGTCAAGTTCATTGAAGAACAGGACGGTCACCGGGTAATTGAACCCACTGTAGCGAAACAACGTGTCCAGCTCCCGGGGCGACCCGCCATCCACGCTGCAGCGCAGGATGCCGGCATCCGGGCCCGCCAGGATATAGGCCCCGATGGCAGTACCGGTAAACGCGATGCTCAGCCTGGCGCCGGGCGTAGTGCTATAGATCATCGGGCTGTCGACGAAACGACGGCGGACCTGCCCCTTGTTTTCTTTCGGCCAGTCAGGAACACCGATCTTCCACTGGGTATCGACCTGCACCGCGTCGACCGGCAGGAACCGGCCGCGCAGGTAACTTTTCGGGTCCAGCGGCGACACCGCGGGGTGGTCTTTTGCCACGGCATCCTCCAGCAGCGGCTGCGCCCACTGCTCGCGCAGCGCGTTGGCGATCATGGTGGCACACATGGTGTTGCCGTACTTGTTGGGGTGGACGCCACCGAACCTCTTCCAGTCCGTCCTGCCCGCACTGATCAGCCCGGCAAGCTCCCGAGCCAGGTGATTGACCGAGACCCCGTAGTGCTCGGCCACCCTGCCATGTGCCTCGAGTGACGGGGTCGACTGCCCCTGCTGCAGTTTCTTGAGGATGTGCTCGTTGACGAACATGGTCATGACGATATCGACCTTCGGGTTGTGCCTGCGGGCCTGGGCGATGATGCCTTCCATGCCGCGCAGGGCATCCTCATAGCCACGGTCGCCATCCTGGTCGTCATTGACGGCAAACTCGACAAACAGCATGTCCAGCGGCCCCTGGCTGGCGACATCGCGCTGGAAACGAAAGGCCCCGGTGTCCGAGCAGGTCGAGCTGATGCCGGCGTTGGTGAAGGTGAACTCAGTTTCGGCAAAGCGCTCCTGCAGCATGGCACAGACCATCGGCCGGTAGCCGTCCATCTCGGTGATGGAGCCGCCGAGGAAGGCTACGTGGCCGGTCTTGTCGCGCTCGAAGCGGATGCGGCTGTTATTGAAATCACCCCGCAGGATGAAGTTTTCCCGACCGACGATCTTGTCGGCGGGCAAGTCCCCGGCAGCCTGCTGCTGCTGCCGGAGAATGAAATCGACGATCGGCTTCGGATCCTCCAGCGAGTGCGGGTGATGGCCGACTCCCGGCTTGTGGATGACCTCGAAGTGCCCGCCCAGGTCGCGATAGCGCTGCTCGGCAATGGCGGTGTTCTCGGCCACCGGCACCACCACGTCGTCATCACCGACCACGTGGATGATCGGCACACCGGCCTTCGCCAGCGGGGCCAGGTTATCCAGCGGATTCCCCGGATAGGCGAGCGCCTGCTCCTCGGTCATGCCGTAAGCCTTGAGGCAGGTGGCCCAGGCGCCGGCCGCGCCCTTGCTTCCGCCTTTGCCTGCCGGCCAGCTCTTAAAATCCATCACCGGGGCGTCCGCATAGATGGCCGCCACCTTGTCCGGGTTGGCCACCGCCCAGTTGTAAACGATGAGCCCGCCGCGGGACATGCCCTCGAGGACGACACGGTCGGCGAACAGGTGCTCGAAGCGCAGGTATTCGTAGAGCGCGTCCCAGCGCTGAAGCGCTGCCGGACTGCCGAACAAGTTGCCGACGTCGCAGTATGCCACGTGGTATCCGCGCTCGAGCATGGCCAGGTCGAACTGCGGCTCGTGGCCCCAGAAGCGGGCCCGCCAGACCCATGGCTTGCCATCAGCCACCTTCTTGGGAATGACGACCTTGCAGGCGACCTCGCCGAGCTTGAAGTCGTAGAGCTCGTAGCCGTGAAACGACGACTTCGCACCCGACCAGGCGCCGTCGCCAGCCCATGCAGGGAAAAGTGACAGCGCACAAAAGAAAACCGCTGAGACGAGAACTTTTATCATGACTGCTGGCCGGCCACGGCACTTGATGAATACACCAGCAGGGCAGAATTACGCAACCATTCGAGGCACGCTCTCACGGTCACTGTGCCGGCCAGCGGGCACTCACTGCCTCGAGCCAGTGGCGGGCAATGAGCTCGTGGCCCGGCGGCAGGGGGTGGATGCCGTCCCAGATCCAGTTCTCCGAGCCGGCGGCCGCCGCGGCCGCGTCGAAGATGTCCTGTGTCGGGACGTGCACCGCGTCATACTCCCCGGCCAGCCCGGCAACCACCGCACGCATCTGGTCGGTCAGGCCACGACGCTGCAGGTAGGCCTGTTCCTTGGCCAAGGGACCGGTGGGCAGCACGAAGGGATCCATGAGCACCAGGCGCAG
>JBDQJG010000127.1:0-8778 GCA_040263955.1 Verrucomicrobiales bacterium | reverse complement strand
GGTATTTCCCTGCTATGCCACGGCACTGCGGTGCCAGGAATACGTGGAGCGATCTTTTCCAGCGAGTGCACGCGTGCTGCGTCACGCAATGGGTGAATTTTCCGTCTTGCTGGCGCAGGGCAGTGAGGCTTTCCTGCAGGCACGTCGTTACTGGAGGTTTTCCGGAGAAGTCATTGCAAGTCGACAAGCCTGCCTCCTGCTGGAAGGGTGCCAACCGGCCTCCAGGGTGTCGGCGCATGAGGATGCGACCCCGGCACACCGGGAAGTGCGCGAACGTGTCGCTCACTACGCGCGTCGCAAACCGGATGACGTCTACCTGTTTCCATCCGGAATGGCGGGCGTTTTTGCCGTACACCGTATGCTGCGGACCCTGTGGCCGGGCCTGCCCACTGTTCAGGTCGATTTTCCCTATGTAGATGTCCTCAAGGTTCAACGGGAATTCGGTGCCGCAGAACCGATTTTTCTTCCAGATGGATCCGAGCCAGAGCTCTCAAAGCTGCAGGCGCGCATTGATGCAGGCCTCCGGATCGCGGGTATCTTCGGCGAAGTTCCCAGCAATCCTCTGTTGCGGTGCGTGAACACGTTACGCCTTCGGCAGATTGCCGATCTCGCGGATGTCGCGCTGGTTCTGGATGATACCATCAGCACCTCGGTCAATGTCGATGTGGCATCGGTCGCAGATGTTGTGACCACCAGCCTCACCAAGTCGTTCTCCGGAGCAGGGGATGTGCTGGCGGGGTCTGTTCTATTGAATCGGGATTCTCCGCACTACGAGAGAATGCGAGAGTTTCTTCGCCGGGACGCCCCGGTTGGTCTGTGCAGCGAGGATGCGGCAGTTCTGGCAGAGAATTCCCGTGACTACGAGCAACGCGTGTTGCGCAGCAACGTGACCGGCAGCGAGGTGGCGGATTTCCTGAGTCGGCACGCGGCCATCGAGCGTGTCTGGTATCCGTCGTTGACGACACCCGAACACTACAGCGGGATCGCTCGCAGCAACGGCGGCTGGGGTGGGTTGCTATCGTTTTCTTTAAGGGGAGGTGAAGCAGCTGCCGCGCGTTGCTATGATCGGATGCGTATCTGTAAGGGGCCGAGCCTCGGGACAAATTTCAGTCTCGCGTGCCCATATACGCTGCTTGCTCACTATGATGAGCTGGCATGGGCCCAAGCGATCGGGGTACCTCGGGACCTGATTCGTTTCTCGGTGGGTCAGGAAAAAGCGGACGACCTGATCGAACGACTGGCAGACAGCCTGGCTTGAGGCAAGCCGCAGTCGACCGAGTCGCTTATGTGACGCGGACAGTGTCTCCCAAGGCCTGCGCCGAATGATGAATGTTACGCCGCCGGCACGGCACTGCCAAGTCCCAGGTTGGCATATATCTCGCGCGTGGCTGAGGACTTGTTCAGTGTATAGAAGTGAATGCCTCTGACACCGTTGTCCAAAAGGTCAGCGCATTGTTCGGTGGCGTAGTGAATGCCGACACGCTCGACGGCATCATTATCCCTGGCCCTGTCGAGTGCCTTGAGCAGCTTGGCTGGAAATCGTGCGCCGGCGGCCAGCTCAGCCATCCTTTGCATGCCTGCGAGACTGGAAATCGGCATGATGCCAGCAACAATGGGTACGTCAATTCCGGCGAGCTGGCAGCGGTCGCGGAAATCGTAAAAATCCCGATTGTCGAAGAAAAGCTGCGTGCAGATATAGTCAGCGCCAGCATCCACCTTCGCCTTGAGATAGTCCATTTCTTGCAGCCGATTGGGAGTGGCCGGGTGTCCCTCCGGAAAGCCGGCCACCCCGATTCCAAATCCGCGCGTATCGGGGTGAATGGATTGTTCGTTGAAATGCCTGATAAAACTCACCAGATCAGCAGCATGCGCGAAGGCATCCTTACCGCGATCGTAGTCCTTCATCTGCCGCGGTGGATCACCCCCGAGAGCGAGGATGTTACTCACTCCCACCTCGGCGTATCGCCTGAGGATCTCGGTGATCTCCGCTTCGCTGTGACACACACAGGTCAGGTGAGGCGTCGGATCGAGCTCCGTCGAACTCTTGATTCGGACCACCAGGTCATGCGTCATCTCACGGGTCGTTCCGCCAGCCCCGTAGGTCACACTCACGTAGCCGGGTTGATACGCCTCGAGTTCGGCGATGGTTCGGTAGAGCGATTCTGCGCCTTCTGCACCCTTGGGCGGAAAAAACTCAAAAGAGAAAACGCACTCAGGTGCGCTTAAAATTTCGGAAATATGCATCTGGTAATCGGGTGAGAGGAATTCAAGAAAGCACTGGAACCTTAGTCATTTTATCATGGTCAGTGATGCATGTAAATCGCATGAACTCCGTGGGTGCCAGGCTCCGTGCGGGGCTTCTATTTCAGCCGTGGCGTGCCACGGGCACACCGTCGAGCCGCGGATGTCCGTTGCGGAAATCTGCTGCCTTCTTGCCGCTGCGATTGAATTCCCGGAGCGTGACTTCGAGTCCGTGAATGCAGGCGAGAATGTCTCCGGTATGGGCAATTTCTGATATCGTGTGCATGTTACGGGTCGGAAATCCGACCGAAGTCGCGGCCGCGTCCACGCCGGCAAGCACAGCGGCCATCGCGTCAGTTCCCGTATCGCGGCCGGTACTGCCGCGCTGCATGGGTATGCCCGCCTTACCACAAGCGGTCTCGATAAACGTATTGAGCTGCGGACTGGTGATCGAGCCACCAGTCAGGGTAAATCCCTTGCCCATGGCCAGAGGACTCATGCGCCGGTCGGCGATACCCGGTGCCGCGTGGTAGTCATGATTGACGTCGACTCCGATGAGTATGTCCGGACGCAGTTCACCGGCGAGCACACGACTACCGAATCGTCCGATTTCTTCATGGCTGGCGATCGCCAGTTGGACTCTGACTTTCTGCAGCGGACGCTTTGCAAGCAACCGGGCCAACTCGGCGCACACAAAACAACCGAGGCCATTATCGAGGTAGGCACCAAAAAATGTGTCGGGACTGAATCCGCGCCGGATCGGGCGATTGAGAATGATCGGATCGCCGGGCTGAATGCCGAGCATTTCAATCTGTTCCTTGGGATCATCCCCGTGGACCTGTAACTCGAGATACAGCATGTCCGGAGCGATGCCTTTCTTGCCCGTTCTCATCTCCGGATCGGAAAAATGAATCGCACCGATGGCCTCGACCGTGCCTCCCTCGATGATGCGGTAGTGCCCGGGCTTGCTTGGATGCTGCGTGAACAGCTTGACCTCGTGGCCGATCAGGGTGGTCGGTAGAAACGAATCGCTGTCGATCCAGATCTTGCCGTCCGATCCGATACTGCGAACCTGCATGCGGATCTTGTCCGCATGGCCAACGATCATTACCGAGAGGAGATCGCCGGCGTCATCCGGCGCGGTATCCAGCACGATACCCGCATTGCCCTTGAACTGGTGAATCGCCCAGCTCGGCGGCATGATTTCCTCGAAGAAAGGTTTGAGTACACCATAACTCATCGCCGCTTCGAATCCGATGGGGCTGGGTGCGGCGAGAATGCGGCTCATAAAAGCAAATTGCTTTTCAGGCATGCGCTTTTCCCATGGCTGACGGGTTTTCTTCGTCGTCGTCTTTGTGGGGCTGGATGGTTTCTTTTTCATTAGTGTGCGAATCATCTGGGGCAGAGGGATGCCGATCCTCTTCAGATCGGGTTCTGCCGTGCAATGGCTTACGTTGAGGTGCTGAAATGCAGGATGCCGATATCCCGCCGCCGTTGCAGGCCATCAAAGGCAACTTCATCTGCCGCCAGATGCGCTACTGAGACTGCTTCTTCGCGAGTCTTGCCATAACCGACGACCGCCAGTACTCGGCCGCCGGCAGTTTCAAAATCTCCGGCTGCATTGAGGCGCGTTCCGGCGTGGTAGATGCGCGCGCTTCGGCTTGCTCGCTCCAGCCCGTCGATGGTGTCGCCACTGCGTGAGGAAGCGGGATAGCCGGCACTGGCAAGAATGACACACACACTCCATCCCGCGCGGAAGTCGAGCAGGTTGCGCTCGATTCGTCCGGCGGCACCCGCCGCGCAGTAGGATGCGAGGTCGCCTTCAATCAGCGGGAGCACTGCCTGGCACTCCGGATCTCCGAAGCGGCAATTGTATTCCAAAACCTTGGGGCCGGTGGGAGTCAGCATGATCCCGAAATAAAGAAATCCACGGTAGGGCAGGTTATCAGCAACGAGCCCCTCGACCGTGGGCTGCACGATGGTGTTTTCGATCTCAGCCAGCAAACCTGGATCCGCCAGTTCGCGGCTGGCCACCGCGCCCATGCCACCGGTATTGGGGCCCGCATCCGCCTCGCCGATGCGTTTGTAGTCGCGGGCCGGAGCCAGAATCTGGTACTCTCCATCAGCTACCGCGGCGAAAATAGAGATTTCCGGGCCAGTAAGATACTCTTCGACCAGCAGATTGCCCGCTCCGAACTTCCGCTGCACGAGCACTTCCTCAATGAACTCGCGTGCTTCCAATTCATTCTGCGGCAGTGCCACTCCCTTGCCAGCTGCCAGTCCGTCGAACTTGAGAACGGCAGGATAGCTCGTAATCGCATCCACGGCCTCCTGCGCGGAACTGGTGGAAAGATACCCGCCGGTAGGAATGCCATGCCGCACCATGAATTGCTTGGCAAACTCTTTGCTCGCTTCAAGCTGGGCGCTCTGGCGATGCGGCCCCCAACAGGGGATACCTGCCGCTTCGCATGCATTTGCGATTCCCTCATCCTTGACCAGGTAGGCCTCTTCGCCCGCAATACACAGGTCGATGTGGTTCTCCTGCATGAAGGTCACAAGGCTGCTTACCCCATCAGCCTCGATACAGGTTGCCAATTGCGAAATGGCATCGCTGCCTGGAAACGCATACAATCGGTGATCGCCTGGTGAGGCGGCAAGTGCCGCGTGAATGGCGTGCTCACGACCGCCTTTGCCTACAACGAGAATGTTCATGATGAGGAGTATTGAGGTGGGTTGCTCTGGGAATCAATGGCAATTAAAAGAGTCGCGCCGACCAACGCCCGGTGACGGGATTGGCCAGTTCAAGGGTAGTCAGCGTCTCGGCGTCGAACCTGGATGCCAGGGGATCAAGCAATAAAAAGCAGCGTTCTTCCGGCGAGACGTTTCCTGTGTCGGGATGATTGGTAGGCAATATCAGCGACGTATTCAGGCCGAATTGTGAATTGCCGTTGCCCAGGGCTTTGTCTGGCAGTCGTCCATACTCGTGCTGGTAGAAGTAATTGCGAGGGATCCCAATGGTAATACGCCGTGCCCCGTTGGACCGAGTGGAGAGTTCCGTAATAATGCCACCAGGATCAAGTTCGGCAGTGTATTGCTGCCCGAAGATGCCATCACTGAATCGCGCGACTTTACCGGAACCATCGGCGGATGATGGGAACTCGATGCGCAACTCTCCCACACCCCCAGGCTGCTGCCTTTTGCCGTAGGCGCGGCCATCGATCTGAATCTGGACCACCGCGGCGGGCGATCCGGGCACATCGGCCAGAACAAGATCTGCAATCTGGTAACTGAAAAAAATCCGCTCGGCGTCTGCATCCACGCGGAATTGCACGCGCGGTTCGGATGGGTCACTTGAGGTTTGCTGATTGTTCGACAGCGCGTAGCCAGATCGTTTCTCCAGAAAGTACCAGTGGCCAAGTCCCAGATTCCTCGATATCTCGAGCTTTCGTGTAAAACTCGGACCATTCTGGAAAGTCAGTGTCAGCAGGCCGCCAGCCCGCATGGCATCAGCCAGTTCCGGCAGAGCGAAGTGCAGTGCCAATTCACTGCGCTCTCCCGCGTCCAGGGAAAGGGTTCCACTGACTTCCTGATCTCTCCATGTGGCCGTGTAACTGGACTCGAAGGGAATGTCCGTGGAGTTCACGATCACCGGTTTGAGCTCAATGTCCGATTGCAGGTTTGCCAGCAGTCCCGTGTCCCAGGAAACACCGATCGGCATCATCCGAGCGGTTTCAGTCTGGATGGTGGTCTCTTCCGGGGATGCCACCAGGAACGGCAGGCGTACGACATCCGCGCTGGCCGGAAACGCGGCCGCTCTTTCGGTGTCTGCCGCGTAGGCAAACGATAGCGCGACCTTCCCCTTCGCGGGCACTGCACAGGCTGTCGCCACCGACGACGGCCGATGGGAATGCGCAAAGCGCAACGGGAGGACATGGCAGGTCAGGTCCTCATCCTGCATGTTTTCTATTGTTATTTCGCCCTTGGCACTGCCATCAGCCTGAAGATAAATGTTCGCGCCGGCCAGCGAGAGAGCAGGGGAGTGGGGTTGCTCGAGCAATTGCTCGAGTATTACCCTGCCCAGGCGCTTGTGCGTGTTCAGATTGATGTGCAGCAGGTCGCACTCGGCGTTTTCGAACCGGAAAAGCGATTCGGTGAACTGCTTCGTGATGCTCGGCAGCAGATGGTCCGGCGTATCGAATTGATGCTCGATCGGGTCGATGACCAGGGACAGGTCGCCAAGATCAATGTACAGCGCACCATTCTTGCCGGCGATTTCTTGCGCAACACTGGCGTAGGGACGTTGGATTCCAAGTACCCCAAGGCTCTCATCCTGATGGACGTTCCGCAGGTTGTCGATCGGGCCAAGAACAATGCAATCGGCACCGTTGTCGCGAATCAACTTTAGCAGTCGATCCATTGTTTCCCGGTAGCGGTCGATGGGAACCTCGCCAGTGCTGTCAAAAGCGCCGAAGTTCACCAGCACGAGATCCGGATTGTTCAGAAAAGCACGCGATGCTGCTCGAAGGCACCCACGCAGCACGTTGCTACCGTTGATCGCAAGGTTGGTGTAGGTGATTTCCGGACCTGCGACCGGAAGCAGCTTATCTGCATGATCCCTGCTTCTGGTCCTGATCAGGCGCACGCCGCCGGTGTAGACGAACTCCACCGCCAACTTATCGAGAAAGATCGCCGGGTAGGAGCGCACCCAATCCTCACTGTGTTGATCCATGGTGATGAGGTTGGTGATCGAGTCACCCAGCGCCACCACGTGCACGGGTTGGCGGGCAATGAGCTTCGGATAGCTCCGCGGCAGGTAGTGCTTGACGCGTTGCCTGGACTCCTCAGAGAGCGAGTAATCTGATACAGCGGCAACAGCCGCTCCGGGGTGACAGAACAAACCCAGTACTACAGCAAGAGCGAGGACGGCAACAGGCAAAGGCAAGCCTGCAACCGGACGAGGGTTGCGCATTGTGCGGAGGTCACGGCAGTTACGAAAAGGGGGCAACACGGCTGGCTACTCGAGGGGTAACGTGGCTCATCGTACATTTCCAGCGCGATTTGCGCCGTCTGCTGTGGCAAACGATACAAAGACAGGCGATCGTATCCATCCCTTGCCTGATCGAGGGGCGTAATCTCTAGTGCATGGCTGTGCCACTCTCCACATTCAGACGTATGGTGCTGGTCACTCTCGTGCTCACGCTTCTGCTTATTTTTGTCGGTGGCTTCGTGCGCGCTACCGGCTCGGGTCTCGGCTGCCCGGATTGGCCGCGATGCTGGGGATGCTGGTGGCCTCCCAACACGCTGGATAAAGTCGATCTTCCAGCGGTGCTCGCGGAATTTCGTGAGAAGCATCCTGACCTGACCGAAGATGATCTGGTAGCACTCTTTAATCCGGTACACCTGTGGATTGAGTATTTGAACCGCCTCCTGGGTGTGGTTGTAGGATTGTCCATCTTTCTGTCGCTGCTGTTGTCACTGCGCCTCCGGCTCACTCATCCCTGGCTTTTCCGGGGAACGCTGGCTGCCTTCCTGCTGGTTGCTTTTCAGGGTTGGCTGGGAGGCGTCGTGGTCAAATCCAAGCTGATGCCGGGTATGATCACGCTTCACCTGGTCTGCGCGATCCTGCTCTTCTGCCTGCTCATTGCCATCGCCATGGGTGCCTGCAGCAAGTGGCCATCACTGCAACTGCCGTCGATGTATCACCGCCGGTTCAGGAGATGTATCGCGGTTTTTTTCGCGCTTGCGGCCATCCAGGTGGTGCTGGGTGCACAGGCTCGTGAGGCGGTCGATCACGTCGTCCATCAGGACACCGATTTGCCACGCACAGACTGGATCGAGGCGGCCGGTTCCGCGTTCACGATTCATCGCAGCTTTGCGTGGTTGCTGGTAATTGCATCCGTCTGGATGCTGCTGCGACTGCGTCAGTCACGTATTTCCGGCTGGCGCCTGTGGACTCCAGTGAGTGCGGTCGGGATGGTCGCACTGCAGGTCGTCACCGGCTGGACCCTGGCTCATTACGCGCTGCCCCCGGGTTCACAGATAATCCATCTGGGTATCGGGTGCGCACTGACGTGCGTTGCATTTTTCCTTCTGCTTGCCAGCGGCAAGGAGTCGCCACTTATTGCGCGGAGTCATTGATCTAGGATGTCGCAATCACCAACAGAAAGCGAAACTTCACCGAGCTTGCGGGAGGACATCATGGCGATTACCAAGGCGCGCTTGACGCTGATGGTGCTCATCACCGCGACAATCGGCTTCTGGGCGTCTTCAAGAGAGAATGGCTTTGATTTCCGACTGCTCCTGCACACCCTGCTGGGAACTACGCTGGCGGCCCTCGGATCGTCCGTCTTCAATCAGTTGATGGAAATCGATGCGGATCGCAGGATGCAACGCACGCGAGATCGTCCATTGCCCGCGGAGCGCTTCTCACCGGTAGCTGCCTTTGGACTTGGAGTCGCTCTGTGCGGATTCGGAATCGTTCACCTCGCCGTCAAGGTCAATGCTGAAGCTTCCGCCCTCGTAGCACTCACGCTCGTC
>JBDQJG010000126.1:0-8889 GCA_040263955.1 Verrucomicrobiales bacterium | reverse complement strand
GCGGCGGCCTGCGCTTCTTTCGCAGCCGCCTCCAGCGGGATCTCGCGCACCAGGTTCGATCCGGTGTAGGGCTGGTGGTAGGCGGGGTCATCGAGCTTGCCGCAGGCCCACAGGGCACCGCGCACCACCAGGTCGAGATACTCCGGACTTTCCACCACCTCATTGAAATGCCCCAGTGAGGTAGAGAACGACCGGGCTCCCTGCGCCTCATTGGTCCAGGCGACGATCGCGCTGTCGGTAACGTCTTTGCCCTCCCGGTTCTTGTAACTCTGGTGACCGATGGCGAGCGGGTGGGCATCGAAGACCTCGACATTGTTGTAGAGCTCGTCCTTGTCGATCTTCCAATCCTTGAGCGGGCTCATGATCGGGTGCTCACGGTCAACGATCTCCACATCGATCCCCACGTGCGGCCCGTGCCGGTCCGACTTGATGCCCAGGTGGCGGGTCCACACATCGGTGCGGAATGAATGCATCGCGCAGTGCAGGTGCACGGCGGGGACCGTCTTGTGCACATTGAGAATATTGCCCAGGATGACCGGATCTTTCTGCAGGGCGGCACACTCATCGTGGATGATGAGGTCGTAGCCTTGCGCCCAATCGGGATCCTCGAAGAGATCGAAGGGCGGCGTGTGCGAAGTATCCCGCGTCCAGACCACGTCGACCCGGATATTGGCGCGGGCATGGATACCCTCATACAACAACCGGTGCTGGGTCTCGTAATCGTGGCAGCAGCCACCGGCGATCAGCAATGCCTTCAGCGGCATCACCGCGCTCTGTTCCTTTTCGGCAGCGGCAGAGACCACCGGACCCGGACGCAAGCCAATCACGATCAGCGCAGCAAGAAGAAGGATCGGAGCAACAACATTGAGAGGTTTCATGATCAAAGAACTTAAAAAAAAGCAAGCCGAGCGATTGTCGCATTGTCCAGGGAAGCAGGGAAGCAGGGAAGCAGGGAAGCAGGACCCTCCTGACCGGCATTGATGGGTTTACGCGCGTAACCGCGCCATGTTTCAACAATGTTTACGCCTCACAATCCCCCCGGGCAACACGCCCGCCCCGCTGCACACCCTGACACCGACGATCTGCACGGAGTCGCTCTCACAATCCTGCGCGACTGCACCCTCGTGCCGGCATTTCCATCTGGCGAGCACCAAGAGGACTGCTATCTTGGCTGTTCAGAACGTTTCAGGTTTTCGCCACCACGCACCAGAAAACAGCATGCCTTACACGATCGGAGTCGATTATGGAACCAACTCGGTGCGCGCCGTGGTGGTGCGGGCGGAGGATGGCGCGGAACTCGGCGAGCATGTCTTCGACTACCCGAGCGGTGAGCAGGGAATCCTGCTGGACCCGGGGGACCATAACGTGGCCAGGCAGCATCCGGGAGACTACATCACCGGACTGGAAACCGCGGTGAGCGGAGCGTTGGCGACAGCCGAGGGCACCGGTGGTGACGACGCCTTCTCGCGCGGCCGCGTGATGGGAATCGGCGTGGATTCCACCGGCTCGAGCCCGATCCCGGTGGATGCGCAGAATGTCCCGTTGGCGCTCAAGCCGGAGTATGCGACCAACCCGAATGCCCAGTGCTGGCTGTGGAAGGACCATACCTCGATCGTCGAGGCGGAGGCGATCACGCGGATCGCCGGCGACATGCGACCGCAGTACCTGGCCAGGATCGGCGGAATCTACTCCTCCGAATGGTTCTGGGCCAAGCTCTGGCGTTGTCTCAAGGTGGATGCGCAGGTTTTCCGGGCCGCCCACAGCTGGGTGGAGTTGTGCGATTTCATTCCCGCTCTGCTGGCCGGCGTAAGCGACCCGACACAGGTTGTGCGCGGCATCTGTGCCGCCGGCCACAAGGCGCTCTACGCGGAGGACTGGGGCGGCTTGCCCGACGAGGAATTTCTCAGCGCGCTGGACCCGGAACTGGCCGCGCTTCGTGCGCGCCTCTACGGGCAGGCCCACGACGCCTCTGCCAGTGCCGGGCGACTGTGCGGGGAGTGGGCCGAAAAGCTCGGCCTGCCCGCCGGTATCCACATCGCGGTGGGTGAATTTGACGTGCATTACGGTGCGATCGGCTGCGGGGTCAGTGAGGGCACGCTGGTCAAGGTCATCGGCACTTCCACCTGCGACTGCGGCGTGGTTTCCACCGAGCGCGAGATTGCGGACATCCCGGGCATCTGCGGCATCGTCAAGGGGGCAATTCTTCCCGGTTGCTACGGCATCGAGGCCGGGCAATCGGCCGTCGGCGACATTTTCAAATGGTGGGTCGAGGGCGTCTGCCAGGGAGATGCCGCGCTGCACGCCACCTTGACCGCAGAGGCCGAGAAGCTGCGGCCCGGCCAGTCCGGCCTCATCGCGCTCGATTGGAACCATGGCAACCGCACGATCCTCGTCGACCAACGGCTCACCGGCCTGCTTGTCGGGCAGACGCTGCAGACCACGCGGGCGGAAATCTACCGCGCCCTCATCGAGGCCACCGCCTTCGGTGCCCGCGCCATCATCGAGCGGCTGCGCGCATACGGCGTCCCGCTCGAACGCATCGTCTGCTCCGGTGGAATCGCGGGCAAGAACCCGATGCTGATGCAGATCTATGCGGATGTCACCGGCTGCGAGATGCGGGTGTCCCGCTCCGCGCAGAGTTGTGCGCTGGGAGCCGCGATCGCGGCGGCGGTCATCGCCGGGGAGCACCCCGACTTCGCCACCGCCCAGACTGCCATGACCGGCCTGCTGGAAACCAGCTACCAGCCGATCCAGAAAAACCAGGTGGTTTACGACCGGCTGTATGCCATCTACCACTCCCTGCACGACGCCTTCGGGGGTATCACCAAAGACGGCAACATGGGCGCGATCATGAAAGACCTCCTCGCGCTTAAAAGCGAGCAGTCATCCGGAGGCAGATCAGAACAGCAATGAGCAATGACTTTCAGGACATCAGGGAGGAATGCTGCGAGGCGAACCTGCGCCTGCCCGCCACCGGGCTGGTTGACCTGACGTTCGGCAATGTCAGCGTGGCAGACCTGAAAAGGCGCGTGTTTGCCATCAAGCCGAGCGGGGTCGCCTACGGCGCGCTCACCCCCGAGCAGATGGTAATTGTCGACTTCGATGGTGCGGTCGTCGAGGGCGACCTGCGCCCTTCCTCGGACACCCCGACCCACCGCTGCCTGTTGCTGCATTTCAATGGGATCCGCTCAGTGGTGCACACCCACTCGCGCAAGGCGGTGGCTTTTGCCCAAGCCGGCCGGGATCTGCCTTGCCTGGGCACGACCCACGCCGACCATTTCCACGGACTGGTGCCTGTGACCCGCGAACTGACGCCTCGGGAAGTGCAGGGAGACTACGAGCAGGCCACCGGCGAGGTGATTGCCGAGACTTTCAAGATGCGCGGTATCGACCCGCTCGCCGTGCCCGCCGCGCTGGTGCGCAACCACGGCCCCTTCACCTGGGGCACTTCAGCCAGCCACGCGGTCGAGAACGCACTGGCACTGGAAATCTGCGCGGACATGGCGCTTGCAACCCTGCAACTCGAACCCTCCGCCCCGGCCATCCCGCGCGACCTGCTCGACAAGCATTACCTGCGCAAGCACGGGAAAAACGCCTACTACGGACAGGACTGAGACGCCTTACAGCGGGTCGACCTCGAGCGCGAACCACTGGTCGAGGAAGAGCAGCAGGTCATCGCGCAGGTTGGTGCTCTGCAATTCGGTCATGCTGTCCCAGGGAACCAGGGTCAGCCGGTAGCGCTGGCCTGCCGCGATCTTCGAGGAGGGAAGATAGGCCCGGTTCCTGAAACCCCACAGCACGACGAGAATTTCCTCTTCCGCAAACCCGCCTGAGACGACCGAGTCGACATCGAACACCGCCGTGAACAGCGAATCCTTGTAAGGGGTCGCCTTCGGATCATTGACGCCGGAGCGTTCCCTGAGCACACCCTCGACCACCAGCTTTTCCTGACCCCCTGCCACGGCGGATTCCGCCGGCGGCCGCGAACGCTTCGGGTTCCACACCACCGGCCGGAACAAGACTTCGCTTCCCGCCGGCGTGGCCGACAGGAACAGGTCGCGCTCGGCGAGCATCCAGATCACCAGTTGCTTGTCGCGCACCACGTCGTCTTCCCGCTCGCGGGCGAACTGCTGGCGCACGTCGGTAGCACCTCCGCCGTTGATCGCCAGCACGTCGATCTTCTGGCCGAGGCGCGCCGCCAGGTGCTGGCCGACGCCCCCTGCGATGACCGGCTCGGCGGCGCCGGAAGCCGCATCCCACTGCGGGTCACCGAAACCGATGCCCGGCGCATGGTAGATATTGGCGAAGCTATCACCCAGCAGCACCACGGGCGCGCTCTTGTCTCCGGCCACCGGCTCGCCGGTCTCCCCATCGATCACTCGCAGCACCTCCTGCTCTTCGGGCAACAAACCCGCCGCCTGCGTATCGATGCCAAGCATGCCAACCAGGTCACCAAGATGGCTGCGCCGGCTCGATTCCATGGTGAACGTGGCACTGCCCGCATCCACGCCGAGGGATTTCACTTTCGCCTCGATGGCGTCGAGGGCGGTCTCCATTCCAAGTTTCGTCCAGTGGGTATCCTGCTTGAGATACAGCTGGCCTTGTGCCTTGGCCGCCACCATGACCGGCAGCAGGTCGAGCACCTCGACCCCGGCCTGCGCGAGCTCCCGGAAGAACCGCTCGCGATCCGCATGATGCAGGGGCGCCGCCTCGGGAGCGAGGCCGAGATGCTCCGGATACACCATGGCCTTGGTGGGAACCGGCACGAGCAGCAGGGGAACTCCGCGCTCGCGCAGCTCGGAGGCAAAGCGCGCAACCTCGGGCAGCGGCGCGCTCCAAAGCGGTCGATCGGGGTCCTTGGTCACGGAGTCCGGCTCCGGCTTGAGCGGCCCGTATCCGAAGATCGCCTCCAGCGCCGGGCGGTAGTAGAACCAGCCATCCCTGCCGATGTGGCAACGGTTATTACCCTCGGTGAGCGAGCGAGTCAGGAAGCCCTGAAGGGTCCTCTGCGGTGCCTCGACAAAGGGCGCATCCTCCACGCGTTTTTCGAAAGCCTGCAGGTGGTCGCGCAAACTGGGCGCGGTGCGGCGGATTGCCGGGTTACCGCGCTGCTTGTTCTTGAGCAGTTCCTCGGAGTCGGGATTGGGATGATCGAACAATGCGGTAATCGGAAGCCACCGCTCATTCTTCGGCGAAGCCAGCTGCCAGAGGTGGCGCGCCACCGGCGCCACCACGATCAGAGCCAGGAACAGCACACAGACCCCCAGCGCGAACCGCCGCGAACACAGCACCTGCTGGCCGTCGTCGCCTTCCTGGTAGGGATTCTTTATTTCGTTCTCTGCCATGGATCGCAGTCGGTGTCCTAAAATTGAAAATAGAGAAACGGATTGACCCCCTGGGTGAACATGACCAGCACGGAGAGCACCAGCAGCACGAGGCCGGCAAGCGCCTTCACCGGCGTCAGGCGCAGCAGGATCTCGTAGGTCCGCGGTGCCCCCCAGGTGGCGGCGCCACAAAGTGCCAACCAGAAAAGAGTGTGCGGCCGGAACACCAGGGCGGCGGTCAGGGCGGCGGCGGGCGCCTCGCCTGCCAAGCCGAACATGGCGGCAAGGTAACGCGCCGCGACCTCGAAATTTTCCGCGCGGAAAAACACCCAGGTAAACAGCACAATGACAAAGGTGATGGCCACCCGCAGCGGCGATGGCATACGGGCATAGAACGAGTCCTTGCCCATCAATCGCTCGAAGGCCAGCATACCGCCGTGGATCGCCCCCCAGGCAATGAAGGTCCACTGCGCACCGTGCCAGAGACCGCCCAGCAGCATGACCGTCATCAGGTTGGCATAGGTGCGGATATTGCTTTTGCGATTGCCGCCCAGCGGGATGTACAGGTAGTCGCGCAGGAAGCTGCTCAGCGAGATATGCCAGCGCCGCCAGAACTCGGTGATCGACTTCGACTTGTAGGGCGAATCGAAGTTCTCCGGAAAGCGGAACCCGAACATCCTGCCCAGCCCGATGGCCATATCTGAATACGCCGAGAAATCGAAATAAATCTGGAAGGCATAGGCCACCACCCCGACCCACGCGCTGGCGCATCCCAGCGCCCCCTCACCCGCCATGAAACAGGTGTCGGCAATGCCACCCATCGGGTTGGCCAGCAGGATCTTCTTGGCGAAACCGTAGCTGAAGCGCGTGGCCCCGAGCGCGAATCCCTCCACCGAGTGTACCCGCTCGCGCAGCTGATCGGCCACCGAGCCATAGCGCACGATCGGCCCGGCCACCAGCTGCGGGAACATCGAGACGTAGCAGGAAAAATCCACCAGGTTGCGTGCCGGCACCGCGTGCCCGCGGTAGAGGTCGATGCTGTAGCTCATCGACTGGAACGTGTAGAAGCTGATTCCCACCGGCAGCACGATGTTGCGGAAAAAAGCCGGCACCTCGAATCCCTCACCACCGAAGAGCCGCGCCAGAGAAGCCACCGTATCCGCACCGAACCCGGCATACTTGAAAAATGCCAACACGGCCAGGTTCATCACCACCGAGGTAAGCAGGCCGGCACGCCGGCGCGCCGCCGTGGCTCCTTGAGCCGAGATTACCTTGCCGCACTGGTAATCGACCACTGTGGAGCCGAACATCAACAGCGTGAACCACGGGTTCCACCAGCCGTAGAAGACGTAGCTTGCGAGCGTAAGAACCAGATGCCTCCAGCAGCGCGGCACCACATAATAGCAAAGCAGTGCCAGCGGCAGAAAATAAAACAGGAAAATATGCGAGCTGAAAACCACCGAGGGCAATGAAACTGCCGCGCGGCATACCACGCAACGGGAACTTGCGCACGCGGGAAGCTTCGTTTGACGATACAGCCTGATCCGGCCATCGTTGAGCAAGGTAGTTGTCGCCTCGATACCAAATGGGCAGATTCTTTTTCGCTTGTGCTGTTCTCATGGCCTCCTGTGCGCTCTTCAAGTGGCCGGGATACCTGGTTCGAGATGACGCGGATGCACGGCTCGAAGCTGTAACCGGTGCGCCGGGAAAATGGTTCTCGAAAATCGGCAATCTGAAAAAAAAGACGGATGAGGACCCGCTCGACGGCGACGGCAATACCGATCCATTCGCCGTGAACGGCGGCCAAGGAACCACCAAGGAAAGCGTCTACCCGATTCCCATGACCCTGCAAAACACGGCGGGAACCGCCCTTGATGTCTTCGTGTTGGGAAAAGGCCCCGATTTCGTCCGCTTTCAGAGGTCTTCCGACAACCAACTCTTCGACCTGAGACTGACATCACTCTCCGAGGCATCGCTGGCCGCGCTTGCACCGCTGCCAGCCACTCTTCGGGCTCATGACTACAGCCCGGCGATCAATGTGAAGGCCCCCGCCAACAGCCCTCCCAAGGAGGAGCGGACCAGCCTCGCCGAGGGTATCCGCAGAGAAATCGAACGCAATGAGCGAGAACTTGAGAAGCAACAACTTCTTCAGGGAAGTGGGACGATGACGTCCTCCCAGAAAAACATGATCCTCAGAACCATCTCCCAGCTCAAAGGTGAAAACGCGCGCCTGAAGCTGAAACTCGCGGAATACGAGGAGAACTTCTGAGCAAGTGCACCTGATCGCCTATGCCGCGATCTGTGCAACCACGCCAACCCGACAAGGGTCCGAAAAACAGGACGAGTCGGGACGCTCTCGAGCAGATTGCCCATTCTGGGGAAATCCCGGCCTTTTTCAATCATTGCAATCTGCAATACAAATCGAGAAACCAGATGCCCAAACCTGCACCGGGCTGCGATGGTGCAAGACGTGGAACGCGAGCCAACGAAGCCATCACCAGCCTTCTGGCAACAACCCAGATCTCCTACGGATACGGACCCATAAAGGTGATGCTCTTCGCCATGCTGAAACCGGCACCGAGGCCAGTTGATCCAACATTGATGGATCCGTTCCTTGGGGACGATGTGCGGCTGAAAAAACCAACTGGAAATTGGTTCGAGGTCGACCTGACCGAGGTTGACCTTTCGCCACCACAACCTACCCTTCCTGCTTCCGGATTTCTCACCCCTGGTTCAGAGGGACGGCGATCCGCAAGTCAAGGGCCTGTAGCTCAGTGGTTAGAGCAGGGGACTCATAATCCCCTTTTTGGCCTAGAAAAAATCAGGGGTCCGCTTGTTTACTGGATTGTTATCTTCGCCATTCGGGCCAATTCGCCCCCTTTCGGGGCAAAAAGCGGATACAAAGCGGATACAATTTGAGGGCGACTCTCCCCCCTACCCCCAAAAATCCCCCAGGTATCGTTGCCTCAGAATAGCTGACACCGGGATGATGGTGGAATGATCAGCGTAGACAGCAAGGCCGGTTTTTTTGCCTGTAGGTTCTGGATCCGGTAGATGGCACTCGCTACGGTGAGCATCTTATCAGGAGTATTGACGAATGCTCCTTGGACAGCGAGCTTCGTGCAGACTGCAGTCTCAACCTCAACCAATTCGATTCAATTATGGCCCTCTACCTCGCTCGATCTGGAAAACATGGGGAATGGGAAGCGGAATTTCTGGAGGCAGGCCAGATTCGAATCATTTGGGGTAATGAGGTGCTCCGGGACCTCTCTACTCTTCAGACTCGCGAGGAGCTCCGCGAATATCTGGCGGAAGTCTTCACGGAGCGACCACCTGGCTGGGTCAGAAATGCTGCAGGTCAGATCTGGACTCCGTGTCACCGAATGAAGGTAGGCGATTGGGTGGCGATGCCCAGCAAGATGAACCCCACCATTCACATCGGTGAGGTTACGGCTCCCTATAAATACGATCCTACAAAACCCGCCGAACACCGGCACTCTGTCTCCGTGAACTGGTTCGCGCAGGACATCCCACGTGAGCGCTTTGATCAGGATATACTCTATTC
>JBDQJG010000125.1:0-8950 GCA_040263955.1 Verrucomicrobiales bacterium | reverse complement strand
GTAGTGGCTTCCACTTACCGGCCTGAATGGTTTGGCCACCGTAGTTGCCGAAACAGAAGTGGACGGCGGTCGGGCCATCGAAGGCATCAAGCACCCGATTCATGGCTTCAGCAGCGAGCGGGCCGTGTTCCGGATTACCCGGGATGTTCGCCTCGTCAACCTGCAGGCAGGAGCAGGGAAGATCCTTCACTTGTTCGGCGAGGACGTCGGCAATCGCGAGGGTGAGGGCGTCGAAATCACCGTAGTGATTGTCGAGAAGAGTGCGCGCCAGCATGTAGGGGCTGGTCACGGTGAACTTAAAGGCGCCACCGGCCACGCTTCCTGCGCGCCGACAGTCTTCGATGAGGTTGAGGCCCCCGCCGGATAGAGCTTCGCGGATCACCGCGGCGGGCTTGGACCGGAAGCCCATCTCCTGCTTGGCGCGGAAGGCTTCGGTGTCAGCGCGACCAATGATTGAGTCACAGCCGCCCATCGGTCCGACGAAATATTCGATCATCCCGTTGGTGTCCGGATGATTGACATCGAAGCGATAAAGTTCTCCATCGGTAGGGAGATCGATGCCGGACTGACGCTGGGTGTCGAAGATCACGCGGGTGGCATCGATGACAGCCTGCTCGGAAGGCAGGGCGCTGAGCCAATCAGGGACCGGATAGGAGCCGACGGTGGTGGTCAGGATACGAGGGGAGCTGGGAATGGATGGAGTGTTCATGATTTGGAAATTGGTAGGTCTGCGTTCTGTTGTGGTTGGTTTTTTAGGTCTTGGGCAAAGGCCTCGCGATGCGCGGTATCCGGTGGCGTCGTGAAGCGGCTGACGACGACGAAAACGATCGTATTAACGACCATGCCGCAGAAGCCGACGTCGAGGAGGGCCTTGAGCTTGCCGGTGCCGGAGACTAGCGCGCTGCCTTCGCCGAAGAGGAGGGCTCCAAGAGGCGGGAAGAGGAAGACGACAATCATGCCGGCGACCAGTCCCGCGACCGCACCCGCCTTGGTGCCCCGACGGAGGAAGAGAAGGTCGATGGTGATGGGGAGGAGTTGCGCCGAGAAGGCCATCGCGAGGAAGAAGAAGGCCGCGATGGTATCGAGGAGGTTTGTCCCGGATCCCGCGTAGGTGATTCCCGCTGCCGCCAGAGTGGCGATCACGATAACAGCCCTTCCAAACCAGGTGCGTTCCTTCTCCCCGGCTTTCGGGCGGAGTTGATGATAAACATCGCGGGTAGCCACGGCGGAGAGGGCGTGGAGGTTCGAGTCGGCGGTGGACATTGAGGCTGCCATGACTGCCACGAGGATCAGGGAGACAAGGATGACGCCCACCGTTCCGAGGAGTTCGGGAAAGAGATCCTGAATGACCCGCACCACGATCTGATCCGGATTGGTGAGGCCTACGGGCAGAGAGCCGTCGGCGAGCATCGGGTAGAGGGTCCGCCCACCAAGGCCGACCAGGAAGACGCCGAATATGAAGCAGATCGGGAGGATGGTAGAGAAGGCAATGGCGGTGCGCCGCAGAGTGGCGGAGTCGCGGGCCGCGTAGAATCGCATCCACTGTGCTGGCTGCACGATGCTGGCCAGCGATGCGAAAGCGCAGAAGGTGACGGCATGCCAGGCGTTGAATTTGGCCGGGGCATCCGGCATGGTGAGGAGCTGGCCGTCGAGTTGACTCACTTCCTTGAAGTAGCCACTTGGACCGCCAAGGGCGTGCATGAGGACGACCCCGGAAAGGAGCATTGCTGAGAGGAGGAGCAATCCCTGCAAGACGTCGGTCCAGGCCACCGAGCGCATCCCGCCCACGATCACGTAGGTCATCGTTATCAGCGAAAGGGCGCCGACCCCGGCATTCTCCATGGTCAACTCCTGACCTAAAAGCGTCACACTGGCGATATCCGGGAAAAGACCTTGGGCGAGGATGCCTCCGGCCTTTACCTGCATCACAACGTAAGGGACGACGTAGAGGGCTCCGAGAAAGGCCACCATGCCGCGGATGAATTGTGAGTCGCCGTAGTAGTCCGCGATCATGTCAGCCGGGGTGATGTATCCGCGTTTGCGACCGATGCGGCGGATGGGATTGCCGAGGATGTAGATCGCAGCGGCGGCCACCGGGAGATTGAGGGCATAGAACATCGGCGGGACTCCGTTGCCGTAGACCCATCCGGGAAAGGTGAGGATGGCGAAGCCCGAAAAATAGGTCGCCATGATGGTGAGCGAGGTGGTGAGCACTCCCTGCCCACGGCTTGCGAGGTAGTAGTCCGCTTCGGCGTGCTTGGCCCGGCGGCCCTTCAGAAGGCCAAGGATCCCGAGGGCAAGGAGCCCGACGAGATAGAGGATCAGGGTAATGTGTGGAATGTAGTCCATCAGTCTTCGTCTCTCCAGAGGGTGCGGGCGGCGATGAGAATACAACTCGTCATGACGAGGCAGGTGAAGACGAGCCAGAGGTAAAGAGCAGGCACACCGAAGAGGAAGCGGACGTTTTCGGGGTCGCCGCCGGCGAGGTGGGAGCCGAGGCCGGGACCGATCAGGAGGGCGGCGAGGAACACCACCGTCAAGCGGATGCGGAGCGGTCGGAGCTTGTCGGTAGGCGGATCAGTCATGAGGTGATGGGGTGGTGGTCGGCGGAATTGCCGCTGGCGAGAAATTCTCCGGGAGTCATTCCGCTCTGGCGTTTGAAGACCCGATAGAAGTAGGCCACATCGCGGAAGCCCGACTCGTAGCAGGAGTAAAGGATGTGTTGGGTCTCACGAAGACGCTCCATGGCATACTTGATACGGCGTTCGTTCACGTAGTTGGTCAGAGTGCGCCCGGTGCGCAATTTGAAGAGGTCGGTGAAGCGGCGGGAAGACAAGTTGCACCGCGCGGCAAGTTCGGGGAGAGGGATCTGCTTGTAGAAGTTGGCATCGAGATGCTCGATGATCGCGTCGATGGCATGATTGTTGTTTCGTCCGGAGTGGTCCGCAGGAATACAGGACCTGATGGTGTGCACGAGCAGGTCTCCTGCCGCCGAAATGCTGGCGAGTTCCCAGCCTGGTTGCGAGAGGGTCTGCTCACGGAGCATGAGCTTGAGTAGGTCGATCATCTCGCTGTGCTGGAACGCTCCCCGAGCGTAACAAGGTCTGCCGGGGGAAAGGCTGCCGCAGGCTTCCTTCCAAACTGCTTCTCGTCGGCCTCCGGGAATCAGAAAGCGCTCATTCATACAGGCGATGACAAGAGTGAGGGGTTCGTTTTGGTGGTCGACAAAGCGGTGCTCGAGGCTTGCAGGAAGCACGAGGAATTGGTCTCGCTGAATGGAGATTATTCCCTGCTCGAGTTCAAGTTGACCTCGCCCCATTGCGACCCAACAAAACTTGTGAAAGGGCCATTGTTGCCGCTCCATGTGGAAGGTTTCGGCGTGGTGACTTTCGATCACGGTTAGTCCGTGTTCCGGAAAGTGGACATCGGCGGGACGACTCCGACGGAGGAGTTGATCCTGCGGCTGAATGTCGTGTTTGCTCATTTGGTCAATAGGTATAGCGAGAGGCGGAAAGGAGCTTATATACCACTAAATCAATAGTATCTGGCCCGTATTATAAAGGAAAAACACCATCGTTTCCTAATAATACAATCAATTTTGGCCGAATTATCCAAGAAATTCCGTGGGAGGTGGCCTAACCCCTCACCGGAAACATCACAGTCACCGCCTACTCTAGTGCTGTCCGCAGGCCTGTCCGTCCCTTTCGCTACGGGATCTTGCAGGCCCACGCAAAAAATGAGAAGCTGACCTACCAGTCGGCCATGAATTTTCCAAAAACACCATCTCTTCTTCGCCTGGCCGCCATTCTCGTAGTGGTCCTTCCGGTTCGTGCTGAGGTTGATTTTGGTCGCGATGTTTTGCCAATTTTCAGTGCTAAGTGTGCCAGCTGTCATGGCGGAGTGAAGAAGACGAGCGGATTCACTTTCACCAATTATCGGACCTTGTTCGCACCCGCCAAGTCCGGTGCGATTCCCATCGTTCCGGGTAAGCCGGAGAACAGCGAAGTAATCGCACGCATTGGACATGCCGATCCTGACGAGCGGATGCCGCCCGAGGGCGCCGCCTTGAAACCAGAAGAAATCGAGACCTTGAAGGAGTGGATCGCATCTGGTGCGGAATGGCAGGAGCACTGGGCATTCTTGCCACGCAATCCTGGGATACGGCCGCGTAATAAAAATACTATCTGGCCGGTGAACGGGATCGACCATTACGTTCTTGCGAATCTCGAGACCGCGAGGATTGAGCCTTCGCCGGAGGCCGATCGTTACACTCTGATCCGGCGCGTTGCGCTCGATCTCACTGGGCTGCCGCCGGGCCTCATCGAGGTCGATGCCTTCGTTGCTGACAAATCACCAAATGCCTATGAGAAGATCGTTGACCACTACTTGGCATCGCCCCATTTCGGTGAACGCTGGGCACGCCACTGGTTGGATCAGGCTCGTTACGCCGACTCTGATGGTTATGAAAAAGACAATGCTCGTGGCGACGCCTGGGTGTGGCGCCAGTGGGTGATCGATTCCCTCAATCACGACCAGCCCTTCGATCAATTTACGATCGAGCAGATCGCCGGCGATCTGATCCCGGACGCGACGCCCGGACAGCACCTTGCCACTGCTTTTCATCGCCAGACTCTCTTCAACCGTGAGGGTGGCGTTGATCCGGAAGAGGATCGAACCAAGCGCGTGATCGATCGTGCCACGACGACTGCCACAACCTGGCTCGGATTGACGATGCAATGCGCGCAGTGTCACGACCATCCTTACGACCCGATCACGCAAAAGGAATTCTATCAATTCTACTCCTTCTTCAACAACGCCGACGAATCGACGGTCGGCGTGCCGAAATTTCGCGTCTCTGATCTCGCTCCAAAAGAGGACACCCTAGAAAAAGCGAAGGTTGTGGCACGAGCCGAAGCAGAGTTATGGGTGAAGAACATAAGCGCCTCTCTCGCATACAATGCCGCGCATCCTTCCATGACTGAAGTCCCGAAAGTTCTCAAAGCCGAATCTGCCTCTGGTGCGAAATTGGAATTGCAAAAAGATGGCTCGTTGCTGGTGACTGGAGCGATCCCGGACAAGGACGTATACACCCTGCGCCTGAGTGTTTCCCAAGCAGATGTCAGTGCTATCAAACTCGAAGTGTTGCCAGACAAGGGTCTTCCCAAAAACGGTCCCGGCCGTGCCAAGAATGGCAACTTTGTCCTCGAGCAGATTCTTATCGAGGGGAGCCAGCTGAACTCGGCGACTGCGGATTTTCACCAACAGAAACTAGATCCAGGTGGTGCCCTCAAAGAAGCGGAGAAAACGGGTTGGGCGATCAGCCCGGAGATGGGCAAGGCACATCAGGCGACCTTTGGGCTCGAAACTCCCATCGCCAAGCCTGGCGAAATCACGGTGAAATTGGTGCAAAATTACGGCGGCGATCATGTCATCGGACGGTTTCGATTAAGCGTGATCAGCGGGGAGCAACGTCCGGTGCCAAGTGAGCTGCACAAATTGAGACCGGATCAATTTGATGAGCTGGAGCAACACTACTTCGCCCGGATCAATCAAACAACCGCCGCACTTGCCAACGAGCTAGCCGAAGCAAAAAAGCGCAATCGGGTTAATGCTCGCGTGATCCGGCAACGCGAAAAATCCCCACGCCCAACCTATATCTTCCACCGTGGCGATTTTCTCCAACCACAGAAAGATCTAGGGGTAGTGCAGAGTGCGCCGCCCGTGCTGGCTCATCGATTCGAAAAAGAGAATGCCACGCGTCTCGATCTTGCCAGATGGCTGGTTGCCGAAGAGAACCCGCTCACCGCTCGCGTCGTTAGTAATGTCATCTGGTCGCACCTCTTTGGAGAAGGTCTTGTTCCCACACTCGACGACTTCGGTAGCCGCGCACCAAGGCCAATTCATTCGCGATTGCTCGATTGGCTTGCGAACGAATTCATCCGGCTCGGTTGGAGCCGCAAGCAGCTTATCAAAACGATCATCATGTCCCGGAGCTATCGCCAAGCGAGCGCCCACCGCCCGGATCTGATCAGCTTCGATGCCAACAATCGGCTGTTGCACCGGCAGAACCGACCCCGCGTCGAAGCGGAGATCGTGCGTGACCTCCATCTGTCGGTGAGCGGGCTCTTGTCGAAGAAAGTTGGCGGTGAGAGCGTATTCCCACCAATACCCGCGGACGTCGCCGCGCAGAGCTATGCCTCAAGCTTCAAGTGGAAAACCAGCAGCGGGAGTGATCGCTACCGCAGGGGGATGTACACCTTTTTCAAACGCACCGCGCCTGATCCCAACCTGCTCACCTTCGACTGCCCGGATTCCAATCTGACGGTCATTTCCCGTTCGAGTTCCAACACGCCGCTGATGGCTCTCGCGACGCTGCAAAACGAAGTCTTCCATGAAGCTGCGCAAACTTTCACTAAAAACTTGCTGGAAAATCCTGCACTGCAAACTGACCTGGGGCGGCTGACCCAGGCGTTCCGCGCCTGTCTTGCCAGATTCCCGGAAGAGGACGAGCTCGTCACTTTGATCGGTCTACTCAAAGATAACCGCGAATATTATCGGGACGACAAGGAATCAGCTCTCAAATTGGCTCCCTCCAAATATTCCGATCCGGTCGAGGCCGCCGCATGGGTTGCAACCGTCCGGATTATCACCAACCTCGACGAGTTTATCGTCCGCAATTAGGCATGCATCCAATCGAAGAACATCAGCAACTGACCCGCCGACATTTTCTCACTTCAGCTGCTGGGGGCATCGGAGGAACTGCCCTTGCTTCCATGCTTGGTTCGGATTTGACCAGCCCGATGGCACCGAAGCTCTCGCAGTTTGCGCCTAAGGCAAAGAACTGCATTTTCTTTTTCATGGCTGGGGCGCCTTCGCAGCTCGATCTTTTTGATCCAAAACCAAAACTCAACGAGCTGGATGGTAAGAAGATGGACGGCTCACTCTTGGAAGGAAAACGATTTGCCTTCATCAAAAAAGAGTCAGCAGTTTTGATGGGATCAAATCGAAAATTTGCGCAGCACGGACAAAGTGGAATGTGGTTCTCCGATCTGGTGCCGAACCTCGCCACTTGTGCGGATGACTTGTGCATGGTGCGCAGCTTACACACAGATCAATTCAATCATCATCCAGGACAACTTCTGATGCAAACTGGCGAGGCTAACTTTGGTCGCCCGGCGATTGGTTCTTGGCTCACCTATGGTCTGGGCAGCGAAACCCAAAACCTGCCTGGCTACGTGGTTCTCACTGCTGGTCGAGGTTCGAGTGGAGGAGCAACGCTGTGGCAGAGCGGGGTTCTTCCTTCGGTTTACGAAGGAGTGCGCTTCCGAAACTCTGGTGATCCGGTCTTGAATCTCACCAATCCGGCAGGCCTCCCGGACAAACTGCAGCGACGGGGACTCGATGCCTTGAATGAGCTTAACGCAATGCGTCACGCGAAGATGCATGATCCTGAGATTGCTAGTCGCATTGCAAGTTACGAACTCGCCTTCCGGATGCAATCAGCAGCACCGGAACTCGCCGATCTCAGCGGCGAGAGTGAGGCCACCAAGGAAGCATATGGCCTCAACCGTAAGGACCCGAAAGGTGGTGGGCGTGGGAGCGGTGGCGGCGAAACCTATGAGACCTTCGGGCGTAATTGCCTTCTCGCGCGTCGTATGGTCGAGCGCGGAGTTCGCTTCGTTAATATCGTGCATGCCTCGTGGGACCACCATTCAAATCTCGATCATGAACTCGAGTTCAATGCTGGCATGAGCGATCAGCCCGTTGCGGCGCTTATCAAGGATCTCAAGCAACGCGGCCTACTTGATGAAACTCTCGTTGTCTGGGGATCCGAATTTGGCCGCACGCCACTGGGTGAAAACCGCCCTGGTAGAAAAGCCAACACTGGACGTGATCACCATCCGAATGCCTTCACAATGTTCATGGCGGGAGGAGGCGTCAAAGGAGGGCTTACTTATGGCGAGACTGATGAGATTGGTTGGGATCCCATTGTTGATCCGGTCCATGCCAACGATTTCCACGCAACCTTGTTGGCAATGTTTGGCCTCGATCATGAGCGCCTCACTCACCGCCACGGCGGACTGGAACATCGATTGACCAGCGTGACCCGTAAGTCCAAAATCATCGACGACTGGATGGCTTAGCAGGCTCCTTACTTTTTTCGTTAGCTTGATCTGGCGCTTCGCGATGTTGTTCGCATTCGGCTCCTCATTGCGCGCGCCCTTCGCAGGAAGATCTCCTGTCATACTACGCGATCACCCAGTCGTAGGTGGGAGTGTTGATAAACTCCCAGCCCTCTTCGGTGATGACCACGGTGTCTTCAATCCGGCAACCTCCGTGCTCGGGAAGGTAGAGCCCCGGCTCAATCGTGATGACATGGCCGGGTTCCATCAGTCGGTCGTGGTCGCGGAGTGAAGGTGGCTCGTGAACGTCGAGGCCCACGCCGTGTCCGATGCCACAGTAGCAGCCCTCCCACTTTCCGTCTTCGCGCTGGCGGGTGGGATAACCAGCGTCATCGAGAACCTTCCGCGAGGCGTTATCGACGGCTCCTAACTTTTTACCCGGACCAAGCTCTGCCAAAGCAGCGAGATGGGAGGCATAAACGGTATCGTAAATGTGCTGTTGTTTCTTGCTTGGCTGACCTTTGATGAAGGTCCGTGAAAGATCGCCAAAGTAGAAGCTGTCATCGTCGCGTGGGAAGATGTCCACCACGATCATTTCGTGTGCCTTTACTGGTCCGAAGCCGATACAGTGGCAGTCCGCCGCCTGCAGACCCGAAGCTGCGATAGGGCTGTTGGTGCCACCTCCGACGGCTGAAGTGGCCACGCGGATTTCCCGGCGCAGGGTTTCGCAGGTCAAGACTTCTCCCTTGTAGGAAAGTGTGTTGTCCGATCCGATTTCGCTGGCCGATAAAATTTCCCGAACTCTCGCGAATCCTGCTTCTGAGATT
>JBDQJG010000124.1:0-9126 GCA_040263955.1 Verrucomicrobiales bacterium | reverse complement strand
GTCAACGACAAGCCCGAGGTGATTATCGAAATGACCCACCCTCCCGTCCTCGACGCAGCGGGCGGCAAAGAGGCAGCGCTGGCCGCGGTGAGGGAATTCCTGAAATCAGGCGCCCAGAGAGATGCCCGGGTTCTTAGCTTTGAGACCACTCCACCCTTTGTGCATCTCGAGGGCGAGGTGCAGGACTACGTCATCGCTCCAACCACAACCATCGTGGAGTTCAAGGGCATGAAAATAAAGAGCGAAGGCTATATGCTGGGCATCAGGGAAAAGACGGCCGAGGATTGGAAATACGCGGACGGAGCAAAGCTGGATGACACCGCTTTTGCTACCTGGTTCGCTGATTTCCCGGATCGCTCGAAGCTCCCCGAGGTGAAGACAGGGCCCCTGCTCACGGACAAAGACACGGTCGCCAAAATCGCGGAACACCGATCCCGCGCGCATGCCATCAAAATCCAGTCTGATCTCAAGTTCATTGCGCAGGCACTCGATTCCTATCACCGTACTACCGGACAGTATCCCACCACGGAGGCGGGGCTCGCCGCACTGACTGAGCACCTGCCAAAGACCCCCACGGATCCGTGGAAGAGAGACTATCGTTACGAGCAGGACAATAATTCATTCCTGCTGTGGTCTGCCGGTGCTTCCGAGGAGGACGCATCCGATGACGTGCATTTCCGCCCCGCGGAATAAAGCCGAACAATGCCTCGGTGCGAACACCGAAAGCGTCGTGTGCAGGCCCGGGTGGCATGCATCGTGGTGAGCGGCATGCTTGCCGCATTCTCCAGCTCCGGGTGCAACGTCAGCAGATGCGCCAGCCCGAGGCTGACCGGTTGCGTCTACGATGCTTCAACGAGGCTGCCACTGGCCAACTGCGAGGTCCGGCATGCGTGGTCGTCTGGCCCCGACAATGTGACCAGAACACGACCTGACGGCTCTTATGAACTGGGAGAAAAACGCTACCGGCAATGGACGTGGATCGCAATGGAGGCTCCGCCCATGCGCATCAACCTGCTTTATTCGATGCCCGGTTACGAGGCGCACGAAGTGAACCACTTCGACCAATATGGCGGCTCGACAGAGAGAGGCCACCACCAGCAGATGGCGCCGGTCTTCTTGACGCCGTCAGGATGACAGGGAAGAAGTTTGCATGATCAACAGGCAGATTCGCCTCTGGAGTATCCCCTGGCCTGCACTTGCCCTGCTGGCAATGAGCATGGCACTCAATACGGGACATGCACGGGACGCGGCGGACCGACCCAACATCATTGTGTTCTTCCTCGATGACAGTGGCTACGGCGACTACGCCCACAACGGCAACCCGACCATTCACACGCCGCATATCTCGGGGCTGGTGCAGGACGGGATGCGTTTCACCCAATTCTACGTGCCCTCTCCCGCCTGCAGTGCCTCGCGGTATTCGCTGCTGACCGGACGCTACCCCGGACGCTCGGGATTGGGCTTATGGGTGATCGGCCCCGGCGCACAAAAACATATCCACCCGCAGGAAATCACCATCGCGGAAGGGCTGAAAACGCGTGGCTACAAGACCGGGATCTTCGGCAAATGGCACCTCGGCAATTCCAACAGGAGCAATGCCATGTCCCGAGACGCCCTGCCTCTGGCACACGGATTTGATGAATGGGAGGGAACCAATGTCTCCCACGATTACGGCAATGCCATGCTGCTGAAATCGGATCCTGACGGTAGTGAGCCCATCGAGGGCTACTCCGTAATCGCCACGAACCTGCCATCCAGACCCGATGTCTGCGCCTCGCTGACCGAACATTCCACGCTGGCGGCACTTTCCTTCATCGAGCGGAACAAAGCAGATCCCTTCTTCGCCTACATTCCGCTGAACATGCCCCACCTGGGACTGTATGCCGGGGAGGACTTTGTCGGCACCTCCCGGCGCGGGTTATTGGGGGATGTGATGGAGGAGATCGATCACAGTGTCGGACGGATACGCGCCGCCCTCGAGGAACATGGTCTCACCCGGAACACCCTGATCATCTTCTCTTCGGACAACGGACCATGGATCGTGTTCCAAGATACCGCCAGTCACCAGAAGTATGGCGAAGCCCGCCTGCATGTGGGTTACGCGACCCCATTCAGGGATGGCAAGGGTTCCACCTGGGAAGGCGGGCACCGCGTGCCGGGTATCTTCTGCTGGCCGGGCACGATCGAAGCAGGTTGCGTCGAACTCTCCCCGGCAAGCACCCTGGACATTCTGCCTACCGTGTTCGCACTGGCGGGCGTGGATCTTCCGCAGGACCGGACAATCGACGGCCGCGATATCAGGCCCCACTTGATGCCACGAGCACGCGCAGGAAAACTCCAGGAGTTCGAGTTCTATTATTCTCACTCTGACAATATGCCTTCCGCCGTCCGCCGAGGACCGTGGAAGATGCATATCCGCATCGCCTCGCAAACCGGGGATAATTACGGCTTCCAAGCCTCCCGCTCCACTCCGCTCCTGTTCCAGCTTGAACACGACCTAGGCGAGCGGATTGACCGGGCTGGAGAGCAGGCAGACCTGGTCGAGGACATGTTGACCAGGCTGGGCGCCTTCGAAGCGCAGGTGAAGGAGGAAGGTTCTTTCTGGGATGCACGATGATGGATACGGGGCTTGCCAGCCCCTGCCTTGCCCGGCGACAGGGTTCCACGAAGCACCGAAGCACAACCCCTTGAACTCCTTGAGTTCCGTCCCCCTGTTGAAATACCATGGCTACAGAAATGGCCCGTGAAGAAACAGTCTGCACAGCATCCCCGCGCCACTGGATCCGGCTGGTCGTGGCCTACCTCCTGATCCCGCTGGTCTTGATGACATGCGGAGGCGACCTCGACTGGTGGCAAGGCTGGCTTTATGGCTTCCTGGTCGTGGCCGTTGGCATCGGCGGACGCGTGTGGGCGGAGCACCGACACCCCGGATTGATGGCTGAGCGCCAGGACAGGGAGAGTGCCCGCAATGCAAAAGCCTGGGACAAGGTATTGGCTCCGCTGATGGCGTTGAGCATCGGGTTCCCGATGGTCATCGTGGCGGGACTCGACCACCGCCACGCCTGGTCCCCCGAGTTTTCACTGTGGCTCAGCGTCACCGGCTTCGTTCTAATCGCACTGGGATACGCTTTCGCTACATGGGCCTTGGCAGAGAATCGCTTTTTCTCCAGCGTGGTTCGCATCCAGTTGGATCGCGGGCACGTGGTATGTGACAGCGGCCCCTATCGCTTGGTGCGGCATCCGGGGTATGCTGGAAATCTGCCCCCACTGCTCGGCATCGTCCTCGCGCTGGATTCGCTCTGGGCACTGATCCCCGCGGCAGTGGCGACCATCATCACGGTGATCCGCACCGCACTCGAGGACCGCACCCTCAAGGAAGAATTGCCGGGCTATCGCGACTATGCAAAACGTGTGCGCTACCGCTTGATCCCGTATCTTTACTAAAGATCCCAGGCGAGCGGTTGGGAAGTTGGGAAAAATCACACCTGCAGAACGAATCGACCCATCACGCCCCCGATGACACTACCCTCCATCGATCAACGCATCGACGCCTGTCGCAGGCCGGTCGGTCGTCACCCGGTGATGTATCAGAAATGGCGAGACCTGCTCTTCCTGCACTGGGAGTTCCCCGCCGATATCATCCAGAAAAGTCTTCCCGAGGGGCTGACGGTCGATACCCACGAGGGCAAAGCCTACCTGGGCCTGGTTCCGTTCTTCATGCAGGACATACGTCCCCGCTTCGCTCCCGCAGTTCCGGGCCTTTCCCATTTCCTGGAAATGAACCTGCGAACCTATGTGTATGACCGCACAGGAAAGCCCGGCGTGTGGTTCTACTCGCTGGATGCAACGCAATGGCTGGCGGTTCGCATTGCCCGTACGTTCTTCAACCTCCCCTACTTCGATGCCACGATCACGGCACAACGGGGCGCATCCATCGACTACAGGGCGTCCCGCAAGGGCTGTTCGCCGGACTTCGATTGCCACCTCCGTTACTCGGAGCAGGAAGAATTACCCGCACCTGAACCGGGGAGCCTTGAGTTCTTCCTGGTGGAGAGATATTCCCTGTTCGCGGTGAACCGGGCGGGCACCCTGTTCTCGGGTAAGGTCTACCATCTGCCCTACCTCTTACGTGCAGTTTCCGCCGAAGTCCTCCAGGAGGGCGCCACGGCCCTCGCCGGCTTCGAACGCCCCGCGCGGGCTCCGGACCACGCCATCATGTCGCGAGGTGTCGATGTAAATGTCTACGCCATCGAAAACCTGAGCTGAACCATCAAGTGAAGCATAGTGCGCAATCCGAGCTATCATTCACACGAACCAACAGCACCGAACCCATGCACCACTTGAAGGTGTTTTCCGGATCGTCTATCACAATATCGACCCCGCCTAGGCGGTGAACTGTAACCTGCCCGTCAGCAGGCCGCTGAATCAACACACTGCGCAGTGACCACTGCCCACCAAACCAGGAGATACTCGAATGAAAACTCAGCCCGCACACGGATCTCCTGCTCCAACTCGACTCAACACATTCGCCATGGAGATCCCCTCCATGGCCGATCTGCTGCGAAATGCCGCTGTTGCAGGATTTATCGAACACACTCTCGAGAAGGTCCTCGATCACCTGGAGATCGAAGCGGCGAAGCGTCTGTCGACGGTTCGCGCACTGCTCGCCCTGGCACGGAGCCAATCGTGCCTCGCGGATTACGAGGCACAGGGCCACGTCCTTCTCCGCGATGCCGGGGTGACCTCTGCCATCCCCCTGAAACTCGCAGACAGGGCCGCCCTGATTCACTCGCAGGTCGCACCACACCTCACCGGACAGGATATCTGTGACCTAGGCTGTGGTGACGGCAGGGTTGGCGAACTGATCGCGGCCTCCGGAAGGAACGTGACCCTCACGGATGTCTATGAGCATCCCCATGTCGCGAGCACCAACCTTCCCTTCGCCCGCTTCACCCAAGGTGATCCGGTGCCCTTGCCAGACAACTCCGCCGATACTACCCTGTTGCTGACCGTCCTGCATCATGCCGACGATCCCATTGCCCTGCTGGAAGAGAGCATTCGAATTACCCGGCCGGGTGGTCACTTGATCCTCATCGAATCAGTTTTCGGCATTTCTTCCAGTCAGGCCGCCACTGTCGGGGCAGACGCCTTCGGAACACTGTCGCTAGAGGAGCAGCGATATACGAATATTTTCTTCGACCACCTCTACAACCGGCTCATTCATCACAGTGCCGATCCTGCCAACAAGGTGAACGTTCCCTTTCATTTCAACACGCCTGAAAACTGGGCTGCCCTGCTCGCCCAGCATGGTGCTCCCGAGCAGAGATGCATTCACCTTGGGGAGGATCAGAAAGCAGTCCCCGAATACCACACCCTCCACGTCGGAGTCGTCGATGCGACCTGAGGCTGGAGCGGCCTCCGAGAATGTACAAGCAACAATCCATCATGATGAACAAGCTGACGATACTCTCCTGCGCTTTGATCCTCGCATTCGCCTCAACAGCTGCCGCTGACGTCGTGCTGCCCCGCATCATCGGCAGCAAGGCCGTGCTGCAACGCGACCGCGCCGCACCGATCTGGGGTTGGGCAGATCCGGATGAGCAAGTCACCGTTGAATTCGCCGGGCAAGTCAAGCAGGCGACCGCCGGTCAGGATGGTTCCTGGATTGTCCACCTTGATCCCATGGATGCCTCTTCCAAACCACGCGTCATGACAATTCGCGGCAGGAACACCATCACGCTGGACGATATCCTGGTGGGCGAGGTCTGGCTGGCTGCTGGCCAGTCCAACATGGAATGGCCGTTCTGCCTGCTGGCGCAGGACGAGCAGAACTTCGCCGTCGCACAGCGGGACAACCAGCAGGTGCGGGCCTTCCACGTCGAACAGCACCTGACCGCCGGCGTGCCCATGGATGATACCATCGGCCGCTGGAAGGACTGTGAGGACATGGTTGGTGGCGATCTGCGCAGCGTTTCCGCTGTCGGCTTCTTCTTTGCCCTCAAGCTGCAGCAGGAACTGGGCGTGCCGGTGGCGATCCTGGACGCCAACTGGGGCGGCCAGCCCATCCAGGCTTTCATTCCGGAGGAAGGCTACAAGGCACTGGGACTACCGCTGAGCAGGGTCGGATATGACCCCAATCCCGCCGCACTTGTTGGCAGACTCGAGGCCATTCGGGCATCAATCGACAACAGCATTGCGGCTGCTCAGAACGGACGCAAAGTTGCGCCACTGGTCGACGATCGCGTGTTCGGCTGGGCACGGAACGGCATCTACAATGCCATGATCGCCCCGCTCACCCCCTGCGCGATCAAGGGCGTGATCTGGTACCAGGGCGAATCAAACCGCGGAGCCAGCGACTACTTCCCCCTGCTGCAGGCCCTCTCCGCCGGGTTCTCAGAAGTTTTCGGCATCGAGAACATCCCGCTCTACCAGGCACAGATCGCGCCATACAATTACAATCGTGGCCAGGGCCAGCCGAATTCCCTGCTGTGCGACACCATCTGGACCGCGCAGTACCGGGGTGCCGACGAAATTCCCGGCATGGGTATCGTGCCCACGCACGACACCAAGATCGACGTCAACGATATCCACCCGAAATACAAGCGCACCGTCGGCGAGCGACTCGCTGCCAAGGCGCTGAAAAACCAGTATGGCAGGGATGTGGTGGCGTCCGGGCCACGCTTCGCTGGGGCCACACCAGACGGTGCGAAGGTCGTCGTCTCTTTCCGGGATCTCGACCAAGGACTGACCACCAACGATGGGGCGGCGCCGACATGGTTCGAACTCTCCGTGGATGGACGACACTACGTCACGGCTGAGGCACAGATCGTCGGCAATCAGGTCGAAGTCAGCGCCACCGCCATCGCGGCACCACAATTCGTTCGCATGGGATGGAACGAGATCGCTATTCCGAACCTTGCGGACAGGAACGGATGGCCCGTGCACCCGTTCTCCGCCCGTCTGACCGAATTGCACACCGAGGCTTCCGTCTCCCCTGAAAAACTCGAGCGTTTCATGCAGCAATGGAAAGAATACCAATCTTTCGAGGCCCCCATGGAGGCCGAGGATGAACCGCTGCTGCAGGCTGCCCTGGAGAAAGACCCCAGCGGCCCATGGGCCACCTACCTCTCCTACAAATTCGCCCAGAACCGCTTTGAGGCCCGCGAACTCGATGACGCGCAGCGTGCAGCTTTGTATCGCGCATCTCTCGAATACCTCAGACCCGCCCGCGAGACCATCAGCCTCGCTGTGCAGTCCCAGCCCAAAAATGCGAATCTTCGACACCACTTGCAACGCATCTCGGAGCACATTGCCCTGGCCTCACTGGAGGCCGGTCTCGATAGAGACACGGTAAGAGCATTTGCTGAAGCCACGCTCGCCGAAAACGAAGATAGCACGTCATCCAGCTTCGGGGACTTCATCTTCTTCCACCACACCTTGCTTGGACGGGTAGCGCTGCGCGATGGGAGGATCGACGATGCCAAAGCGCACCTGCTGGCATCCGGCCGCACCCCCGGCTCACCTTCCTTGAACTCATTCGGCCCCGACTTCGTGCTGGCCCGTGAGCTGGCTGACGAAGGTGAACGAGACACGGTAATCTCTTTTCTCGATCTGGTGGCCGGTTTCTGGGCGAAGCCGACTGAAACCCTCGAAGACAATTCGAAGCAGGTGGCTCTTGAGCGTCAACAGAAACTGGATGCATGGAAAGCACAGCTTCTGGCAGGCGCTATCCCCGATGACACGAAGTGGCGCTGAGAGGCTTGATACCGCGCTTCCGAGTTCCGCCGGAGCAAGTCAGAATCTCACGGTTCACAATGCAGATTCTAACCACACTACAATTCTCACTGCTCGTGGTTGCCTTCCTCTGCAGCACCGCCTGCAACCAAGCCCTGAACCAGCCACTTGAAGCCCTCAAGTCGGCAGACGAGCTCTGGATTTATGAAGGGCTGCCTCACCAACTTCAAGAGCATGCCCTTCTGCAACAGGAACTCCAACGGCCAGATATCACGCAGATCGGAGGTTTCCCCTTCTACACACCGAAAGTGGCGGCCACCAAGGAGCAGGCACGACGCCTCAAGAAGATCCTCGGAGCCCGGAACACCTTCTACGCTCATGATGCCGAGGTCGAACCAAGCGACTGCGGCCCCTTTCACCCGGATTTTGCCGTGACGTGGATGGAGGGCATGACCGAGCACCAGTTGTTGCTCTGCTTCGGTTGCGACGAGGCACGCTTCCTCGCGGGCACGAAAACTCTCGAACACAACCTGCGGTCACAGGCGGAGATCAAGGCCTGCCTCTCCGAATTCAGCGCCAAGCGACCGAAGCGATAAGCCATAGCTGGAAACTCCGCCCGCCGGCGGGACTTGCCCTTCGCCCTTTACTCCGCCGAACCCAACGAGCCTGTATGAAGCGTCGACCCACACTGATACTCGGTTCCGTCTTCATCGCCGCGCTTGCCTACCTTCTGATCACTTCCCTGATGCCGTATCCGGAAACCTGGGACCTTGTGAACTCCGGCATGTCCCGGGATGAAACCAACACGCTCTTAAGTCCCGATACATGGCAACAGGAGAACAGCGCCTACATGCTCGAGCACCGCTCCGGCCTCCGACTCTGGCGCATCGATGTGAACTTCAGCCAGGAAATGGTTTCCGGAGTGCGTCTCTACCACAGGGACCCGCACCACGAACTTCTCGATAAAATCGGGCGCTTGTGGGTTTCCGATCTAAGCCGGATCCTGGATAAAATCCTGCCCTGAGAATCCTCGAAACGATGACACGCCCGGGGAAACCGCTGATCAAGGCAATTCTCATCGCGCCCTGGGTCGTGCTCCCGGTGACGGCAGTGTATGCCGCCGGGCGCCTCATCTCCTGGCTGGGCAAGCCCCTGCCCGACCCCACCGTGACGATGCTTTATCCGCATCCGTTCAAACCATGGGAGGCTATTTTCATTTACTCGCTCTACGGCGTTCCGACGGCCTACGTCTCGCTGCTTCTCGTCGGTTTGCCGACATACCTGGTCGCTGAAAGGCACAACCGGGCTTCCGTGCCCGCCGCCCTGCTTGCCGCCGTGCTGGCATGCATACCCGCCGCCGTGTTTTTCGGAGGGTTCCACGACTTCTGGCAG
>JBDQJG010000123.1:0-9436 GCA_040263955.1 Verrucomicrobiales bacterium | reverse complement strand
GATCCCGGTGGGGGATTATTCGAAGCCGCCGGAGGTCGCTGCCGGCAGGGTGGTTGTAAACATCTACAACGACGGAAAGTTCTACGATGACAAGGAGAACGAGCTGGTCGACATGGACGCGATCACCGACCACGTCGAGCAGGAAAAACGCCTGCACAAGCGAGAAGGAGCGACCACCCGCCTGCTGATTCGCGGCGACGAGGAATGCAAGGTGGAGAAAGTGAAACAGGCGGTGAAGGCAGCCGCTGATGCCGGCGTGATCGATGTGATCTTCAGTTCCTACCAGACAGCACCATGACCGGATCTTAGCGCGGTGGGCCAAGCCTGTCGCGTCATCTGACAAAATTGACGAATTCGATGGCCAGAAAGACAAAGATGCAGTTCGAGCCGGAGTCGGAACCCGGCATGGATGTTTCTTCGTTGATTGATGTGAGTTTCCTTTTGCTGATCTACTTCCTGGTTACATCCACGCTGATGCCCAAGGAGGGGGACCTTGGGATGCAGTTGCCTTCGGACACGCCTTCGGGCAACCCGATCAAGCTCGATCCGATGACCATCAAGGTGAGCGATACCGGCCAGGTGTTCGTGCAGGATGAGTTGCTGGAGGATGACGTCAACTCACGCAATCTCGAAAATCTGCACAACACGCTCAAGAGTTACCGAGAGACGTGTGATGCCACCGACTCCGATCCGATCGTGATCGTGGCGGCGGATGATCAGGCCGCGCACCAGCGTTTCATCGATGTCATTAACACCTTGGCGAAGGTCAAGATAACCAATGTGACGTTGACAGGTTTCAAGGAATAGCCCGCTGGTCGGAATTGTGCCGGCCGGGTAGCCGGCGGCCTGCCTTCCGATCCTGTCATCGTCCTACCAACCATTCACGCATGATCCGATTTTGATGATGAAGAATCCTCCAGAAATGAACCCGTTCGTTTTCTTCCGCTGTCCCCGGCGTTCGTGGCACGTGTTGTTGTGCGCCATTGTCCTTGTATTCGTTGTGTTCGGTTCAGTATACGTCCCGGTTACTCATGCCGAGGAAGAGGCCGAGGAGGATTACACCAAGGACGAGGACTACAACATCGGCAGCCTGTTCAACAAGTCGACCGAGGCCATGGCGTCGGAGGAGTGGGAAAAGGCGTTGTTCTACCTGGACCGGATCATCTCGGAATACGGTGACGAGTCGAGTGTTGCTGAGATCGGGCCGAAGTTCGGTGTGATGCATTACCGCAGGGGGTTCAGCCTCGCCAGGAAAGGTGATTTCGACGGGGCGATCGAAGCGTATAAGGTTTGTATGGAGCAGTTTCCCAATAAGCCGGAAACTCCGGCCGAGCAGCGCAACCCATTGGTTGCCAATGCCATTTTGGAGAGTGCCGCCATCAAGCAGCGGCAGGGTAAGTTCGCGGAAGCAGTGGAACTCTACGAGAAGTTCAAAGCCAGAGCGGCGGAGGCGCCGGAGGGATCGTTCAGCAAGGCTTTCTTTTTCATAGAGGCAGGCACTTGCTACGTGAAGACCGGCGAGATGGAGAAAGGCATGGCGATCATCGAGCAGGCTTTTGATCAGGCGAAAAGTATCAACGCGACCGGCAAGGATCTTTTCCGAGGGTTTCTTTCGCTGGTGGAGGGGTGGACGGAATCGCCGCAGGATCCAGAGGAAGTTGAGAAGGTGGCGCATGCCTTCCTCGACAAGTATGGCAGCAGCCTCACCGTGTCCGCATACGATAAGTCGCGTTTCAACTTCAACCCGCGTCTGATCGAGGGAGCGCGCAAGGCTTCGGTTGCCGGCATGCATACCCTGGCACTTCGGTTCTACTCGATGGTGGCCACCACGAGTGACGTAATCGAGGATCTGCGCCGAAGGGCGGCTGAGTTCGGCGGAGCCTCCGCCAAGTTGCAGGAGGCGATCGATCAGGAGAAAGCCAAGCTGAATGACCCCGAGGGAATCGACCTGGTAGCGCTTTTCGGTATCGCCAATACCTACCAGCAACTCGGCAACTTTCGGGCCGGTTTCGCGGTCTACGATTACCTCGAGTATGCCTACCCGGAGACCAAGCACCGCGCGGATATTCTTTTCGGGGCTTTCCAGTGTTCAGCATCCGTAGGAGATGATGCCACAGCGGTGGTTTTTGGAGATACCCTGTTGAATGAATTTCCCGACTACGAGAACCGGGACAAAGCGATCGGGCTTTTCGTGACCAAGTTGTTTTTTGCCGGCGATTATGAGCAGGCCTTGCAACGCGCCACAGAGATGCGGGCGGATGTGAAGGAGGGATCGAAGGAGAAAGAGATCGTCGATTTCGTGATTCCCGGATCGTTGTTTTATCTCGGGCGTTATGCCGAGTCGATTCCGGAGTTGAAATTGTTTATCGAAAATTATCCTGACAGCCCGTACCTGGAAACGGTGCGGCGTCTCGATGGCCTGGGCTCGGTGATCGAGCAGGATTGGGAGAGCGCGGCAAACAAGCTGGACAGTTTTATCGAGGATTATCCGGATTCGAAAATGATCGGGGATGTATTGGTTGATCGGGCGGTAACGCATTACTCGCTCAGTCAGTATGATGAAACATTGAAAGTTGTGCAGGTGCTCAGGGTGGAGCATGCAGGATCGGAAAACATCGACCGGGCCCTGAACCTCGCGGGTGATGTGCACTACTCGAGGGAGGATTACCCCAAGGCGGAGGAGGCATACCTGAAGGCCCTGGAAGCCGCGGAACGGCGCCAGCATGACGACCCGCATGCGCATGCGACGGCGCAGCTCATAACGGTCTGTTCCGCGCAGGAAAAGTGGGAGGATGTCGTCAAGTGGTATGACACATTCTTTTCCCGGCATTCGGGTAATCGTCGCGAAGCGCAGGTGGCGGTCGGTGGAATGGATGGGCTCAAGCAGACCGGGCGGATTGAGGACGGGCTGGTGAACCTGGAAAAGGTGATCGTGCGCACGGCTAATTCGGAAGCGGCTGCTGAGAGTGACGATCTTGAGCGTACCATGGGTTCGTATGCGACCTATTACGGGGACGAGAAGGGCGCTGCGGAACTCGAGGAACGACTGCTGGAGTTTCCGGATCATGGCATGCCCCTGCCCCCCTTGCTCCGGGCATGGTTGATGATGTCTCGGATCGACGTCTATGAAGATCCGGCAAATAAGGAAGCCTTCGCTGCAGTTGATGCGAAGACCAAGGTTGCCTACAGCGAGTTGGCTGAGTTCGATAAGTCTATTCTGCCGCCCTACATCCTCGTGAAAGTAGGTCGCCAATTGCGTGGCAAGGGGGATCCGCTGCAGGCGGTTCCGTGGTTCGAGGAGGTGCAGGGCCGTGGTCCTGGAGAGTATACCGGCGTGGCTGATTTGGGTATGGCCCAGATCATGGCTGCTTCCGGTGATTCGGCAAAAGAGGAAGAGGCACTGGGCATGTTTGACAAAGTGGTCGCCACCTACCCGGGAGAAAAATACGAGGAAGAAGCGATGGTCGACAAGGCACACCTGTTATTCAAGCGCGAGGACTGGAATAATGCGGCACTTACCTATCAGAAGATTTTCGAGAACAAGCGCTGGAAGAAGGACAGGGAGCTGGTTGTCTTCAACATGGGGCTGGCTTTCGAGAGGGCCGGAGATGCCGAGATGGCGCTCAACGCTTACACGGCGTTTTTCGCGCCGCCCTACGAAAGCAAGGTGGATTACAGTGCCGAGGCGCGTGTGAGAGCAGCAGAACTGCAGTATGGCAGGGGCAACAAAGAAAAGGCTTTCAGCCTGATTCGAATTACCCTCTACAAGATGCACAAGCTTGCTGGTCATCCGGTAGCCGGGGAGCACGTGAAAAAAGCCAAGGCACTCTACCAGGAATGGAAACTGCAGATGCCGCTGGAGTCGCTCGACGAGATCGATCAGGCAATCGCGGAAACGGTGCAGTTTTGAACCGGCAACAACCGGACCAGTCCGAGCAGGACCAGAATTACCCTCATCTATCATGACCATCTTCAATCAAACCATCCACAAGTTCGTCTTAGGCGCCGCCCTGCTGACAGTTGGCAGCTGGCTGGATCAGGCTGAGGCGAAGAACCTGAGCGTGACCATCACCGACACACAGGGAAGGCCGATGTCGGGGTTTTTAGCCGGTGCTACCCGGGAAGTTTTGCGTATCGCCGCCAATGAGCAGGGGCAGGGGATTACCGAGGTGAAAGTCGATCAGGTGGACAATATCACCTTCAACGAGAGCCCGGATGGATGGAGCGAAGCCCTGAAGCAGTTCCAAGCGCAGGATTTCTCTGGTGCTGAGGTCGGATTCACGAAACTGGCCAGGGAGTTGGGGAATATTGCCCTTGTGCCTGATGAGTATGGTGCGCTGGCTCGTTATTACCAGTTGGAGTGCCTGAAGCGCAACGGCAAACTGCCCCAGCTTGCCACGGCGCTCGGGGAGCTTCGTTCGAGCCCGATTGCGCTTGGTGAATATTACAGGGAACAGCTGGTGCGGCTTCGTCCGTGGGGCCTCGCAGGTAAGGGAGATTGGGATGGTGTGCTCGCGTATGTAGCAGAGCAGCAAGAAGAGAGGGAAGATGCCCCGCGTCCCAGATTCAAGGCGGAGTTGCCGCGATCCGAGATCGTGGAACTGAGCTATTTAGCCGGTCTTGCACAGCTCGGCAGGGGAGAGAATGAGGCCGGCCTGGAGAATCTGTATCGGGCCCTCACGCTGAATGATGGCAATGACCTCATTCTGAGCGGGATGGCGATCAACAAGGCACTCGCGGCACTCGATGCGATGCTCAAAGAGTCAGAAAGTGATGAGCTCAAGAGAGAAGCGTATTCGATTGCGGTCTTTTATCGTGATGCAATCGGCAAAGGCACGATCGACCCGACATACATGCACTTACTGAAAGCACCGCCGAAGCTTGCTGAGCAACCCGCAGGCCCAGAAGAGGGGAACTCGGGAGAAGCAGATGCCGAGTCGGAGACACCGCAAGGTCTCGAGGAAGCTGCGGCCTCCACAGCGGAAGAGGCAGCGGAAGAGGCAGCGGAAGAGTAACCGTTTGCGCGGTGTTTGGAAGTTCACGCCGGTCAGCGAAAAGTTACCTGACTATCAGCCAGGTGCCTTGGATGACTTCGTCAATTCGAACCTGACGATGGCCCGCCTCGATGTTTTCCGGGAAGGAGAGGCGAAGTGTCAGGGAAGCTGGTGATCGGACTCGCAGGGCCTCGGAGATGCGGGCCTCCGCCCGTGTGCCGACTCTCACGTAACCATAGATCGTCTCACCGTTACGGTGGTTGATCAATCGGATGCAGTTCCATCGTTGCGGATCCGCGTAGCCGAAATTGTAATAGTTGTCGCGATTGGCGTAGCATCGGAAAAGTATCGGTTTCTCGGGGCGGGTTGAGAGAAGCTCATCCCAGCTCAGTTCGCCGTAGCCGACGAGTGACTCCCAGTCGATTTTGTATTCCTGCGCCTGCTTCCCGGTTCTTCGGTATGCCACGTAAATGAGCCGACCACTGCCGTCGTCGAGCGTGCGTCGGTCGATTGCGTATTCGACACCCTTGAGTTCATAAAAGGTACGGCGCACGAGGTTGCCGACAAGATCTGTATCGTCTGCCTCGCGTGCATAGAATCTGCGCATCAGCGGCAGTATCCGTTCGGCATCAACGACGCACGCCGCTTTTTCTGGGGGAGAATTCGCCGCCTGGTACGCATTGATGACCTTGTCGACCGCCGCATTCATGGCGGCGAGTTCCTGTGAGTTCGGTTGAATGACCCTCTCCGCGAGGATCAGGTCATCGGATGGCGCGAGCTGAACAGCCGGCCCACCGACTCCGAGCTTGGCGCGCAGAGATGGATTGATGGCGAGGTTGGGAAGGGTGACTTCCTTTTTCGTGACCAATCCTTTCAGGCGAGCATGCTCGCTGGGTTTGAGACGAGATTTCGCCGCATCCAATTGGGCTGATGTGATGGCCGTTTTTTTTGCCCGGCGATCAAGCAGTCGGGGAATGCTCATGTATGCGGTTGCGCACAGGAAACCAAACAGGAAAACCGCCGCCACCAGGATCCAGTAGCGCTTTCGTCTCAGGTAACGCAGAAACAGGCGCTCATCGTGTCGGTAAACGATTTCCGATATCGGCGGATGTCGAGCAGGCTGGTGCTCGGCGGTCTCTTCGGGATCGGGTGACGCGTTCAAGGAGGAAAGATTTGTGGCGATTGGCGCGGCATTTTCAGCTGGCCGGGGGTGGGAGAACCCTTCCGCGGAGGTCCACGTGTAATGTGCAGTGAAGCAGCCTTTCTTCAAGGCAGGGTGTGGAGAGCGAGTTGGTGGGAGTCTCGTGGAGATATGTCCGCAGTAGATGTGTGATCGAAGTTCCTCCTGAGAAGCCCGGACACGCACCAGGCCGTGACCAGCCACGGCGTTTTGCGGATTGTTCTCTGCCAGTGGAGAGGATTGGAACCTGTGATAAGGCAATCTGATGATTTGTGGCCTTGCTCATGGCGATCCAAAGGTTACTAGGTACGTGCTACCAGTAAGTCACCAACAATGAATTATATCGAGGAGGGTCTGCGTGTTATCGATCGTGAAATCGAGGAATTGCAGCGGTTGCGCGACCGCATTGGCGATGCGTTTATGAAAGCTGTCGAGCTTTTGCGAGAAGCGCTGGAAAGAAGGGGGAAGATAGTTGTCGTCGGTATCGGCAAGTCGGGAAATATAGCGCACAAGCTGTGCGCAACCTTGAACAGTACCGGTGCAACATCGGTAGTGCTCGAGGCTCAGAATGCCCTGCATGGTGATCTCGGTATGGTGGTGGAGGGAGATGTTGCCGTCGCCTTCAGTTACAGTGGTGAAACCGATGAAGTGTTGGCGATTCTTCCCCATATCAAGAGGCGTGGACTGGCACTTATAGCTGTCACCGGGAAGGCCGATTCATCGTTGGCAAAAGAGGCGGAGGTGGTTCTGGATGTTGCTGTCGAGCGCGAAGCTTGCCCCTTGAATCTGGCTCCCACATCGAGCACTACCTGCATGCTTGTTCTTTCCGACGCGCTTGCCATGGTATTGCTGGCAGCGCGGGGTTTCCGGCCTGAGGACTTTGCCGGCCTGCATCCCGGCGGTACGCTTGGGCGGTCGCTTTTGACGAGGGTGCACGACATCATGCGGGAGCTCGGTGAAATCGCAACCGGCGAGACGGGAGACAGCGTCTCCGAGGCGCTTGATCGCATGACCAGGGCTCGTAGTGGCGCGATCGTGGTCATCGATGATGCTGGCGGACTGGCAGGCATATTCACGCACGGGGATTTTGTCCGGGCTTACCAGTCCGACCATGCAGTGGGAAATCGCACACTCGGAGAACTCATGACTCCCTCGCCCCTGAGTATCGTGGCGGATCGATTGGCTGGAGAGGCACTTCGTTTGCTGGAAGAGCATCCGGTGGACGATCTGCCGGTGGTGGATGAGCGGGGGCGGGTTGTCGGCCTGCTGGATACCCAGGATCTCGGCCGGATGAGAATTCTTTGAATGCAGGGTCGTGCCGCGAATCGGTTGATCGATCCGCTTCGGAGGCGGCGGTTCAAGGTTATGCTGCCGGCAGAGAGAACCGCGTTGCATCGGTTGTAGAATTACCTACCTGTTACTCAGCTGCTTGAACACTTGATACAATTATGGCTACCGTCGCTACCAATCTTCGCAAAGGACAAGTTATCCGGGTCAAAGGGGATATCGGGATTCTGTTGGAAGTCGAACACCGCACCCCGGGTAAGGGCGCTGGTTTCGTGCAGGTGATCATGAGGAGTTTCTCCTCGGACAAGTCCAAGGACATCAAGTTTGCGGCGAGTGAGAAAGTCGAAATTCTCGATGCTGACCGGCGCAAGCTCGAGTTCAGCTACAGCGATGGCAGCGGCTACTTTTTCATGGATTCGGAGACCTATGAGACCATCGAGTTGTCGAGCAGCCTATTGGGTGATTGTGCCGATTTCCTGACTGAAAATCTGGCTTGTGATGTCGTTTTCGTCGAGGATAACCCGGTGACGATTGATCTGCCTGCAGCGGTGGAACTCGAAGTGACCGAGTCGTCGGAAGGAATCAAGGGGGATACCGCCAATAACCCTCAGAAGCCGGCGACGCTCGAGACTGGCGTGGTCGTGCAGGTGCCACTGTTCATCAAGCCCGGGGACCGACTGAAAATCGATACCAAAACGGGCAAGTATCTGGGACGTGCCTAAGAAAACCGCTGCAGCTAAAAAACGGGCCTCCAAGTCGGCGAGGCGTACTGCTGGCGTTCGGAGGCGGGCCGTCACCAAGAGTTCGCGGCCCCAGAGTGGCTCCGGCATGGAGGGAGCTGTGATATGGAAGTTCTTCATCGGCTTGTTGGTTCTGTTGCCAGCCTGCTACGTTACCATGGAGGCATTTTTCGCCCTTGTGTTTGATCTTGCCAGGGGCAGCTCCCTGCTGCGTGAATCGGAATTCTGGTGCTTTCTTTTTGGAGTGGTGAGCTGGCTTGCGGCCTTTGTCTGGCTGCCTCGCCCGATGCTGCTGTATGTTTTCGGGCACGAGGCAACGCATGCGACTGCGGCTTTTTTCTGCGGGGCAAGAGTCCCGCATTTCAAGGCGAGCTCCGAGGGTGGCTATGTGTATACCACAAAGTCAAATTTCCTGATCTCGCTGGCACCTTACCTGTTTCCGTTTTACACCCTGATCGTGTTGGCTGCCGCGATCTTTCTGACTTGCGTGGTTGATGTTTATATCTATCGACCTGGGGCCGTGTTCGGGCTACTTGGCATTCGCTGGATCTGGGTCGTCATGTTCCTGCTTGGCTCGACGTGGTGCTTTCATGTCACCTTCACGGCGTGGATGATCGGCAAGCACCAACCTGACCTGGTGGAGAACGGTGTGTTTTTCTCACTGTCTCTGATCGTGCTCGTCAACCTTCTCCTGCTGTGTGTTTTTCTGGTCGTGGGAGCACCGGAAATCGGGTTCGCAGATTTCTGGCAGGATTGGATCGACGCTCTGTATCATCTCATTGAGAACCTCACGAAGGCGGCAGTCGGCATTCTCTGGCTGGGCGAGAGGGGTGCGGAGAAATTTCTGTGAACGGTGTTGCTGCGGAATGGCGGCGGAATGATGCGGCGGAATGGCGGCGGTCTTTGGGCGGCAATCTCAGCGGATTTTCAGGCCACCTTTGATTGCTTGTGTGAGCTCCATCAGGGACACGCCAAAGTGTTCACGCAACAGCCTTCGCGTCATGCGCTGAGTGATCTCCGCCATCTGGGAATCCGTGGGGTGCGTGGCGTAACTCTGGCGCGCTGGAAGAATGCAATCGAGATCTTCGCTGGAGGGTTGCCCGAAGGCCCTGTAGAAATCGAAGACGCGTCTGCTGCCGAATCGATGGCGAAGGTAGGCGAAGGATTCGCCGGCGAAGGAATACATCAGGGAGAGTTTTGTCGAGTCGCTTACGCTGCCCCCGAGCAGGTAGCTG
>JBDQJG010000122.1:0-9554 GCA_040263955.1 Verrucomicrobiales bacterium | reverse complement strand
GATCTGGGATGGAACGAGCAGTTCGCTGCGGCGTTTGCTGCGCATGGCGGGGAAGGGTTGGTCCCCGCCCGGCTGGCGCGTGAGACCAAGATCAATTATACGGCGATCCTGGGCGACGGCGATGAGCGCGAGGTGGTAGTTTCTGGCAAGGTCTGGCACGACGCCGTGACTGATGCCGACCTGCCGGCGGTGGGTGACTGGGTGGCTCTTGATGTCGAGTCGGGCAGCGAGCCGGTAATCCGGGCCGTGCTGCCCCGCCGTACCCGGTTTTCACGCAAGGCCCCCGGTAATAGCGCCGAGGAACAGGTTATCGCCTGCAATGTCGATACGGTGGTGGTGGTCACCGACCCGGGAGAGGATTTCAATGTCCGCCGACTCGAGCGATTCCATACGCTGATCAGGAAAAGCGGCGCGGTTCCGGTGGTATTGATCAACAAGTCGGATCTGCATGACGATATTCGGCTCGCCGAGTGTGCCGAGGCAGCCGAGTCGCTGGGTGATGAGATCCGGGTGCACGTGGTCAGCGCGCTTACTGATGAAGGTGTGGCCGTGCTGCGCGACTACCTCGGCGAGAACCACACGCTGGCCCTGTGCGGGTCGAGCGGTGTAGGCAAGTCGACCCTGGTCAATCGTCTGCTCGGCGAGGACTACCAGTGGACCTTTGAAGTGAACGAGGTGACCGGCAAGGGGCGACACACGACGGTAGCCCGTGAACTGGTGATGGTCCCGGGTGGCGGTATGCTCATTGATAATCCCGGGGTGCGCGAAATCCAGATGTGGACCGATGAGCAGACGTTGCGCGAGGCCTTCGCAGATATCGAGGAACTGGCGGCCGACTGTCGCTTCCGCGACTGCCGGCACCGATCCGATGCGGGATGTGCCATTCGTGCCGCATACCAGGCGGGAGTGTTCGACAAGGGGCGCTATCGCAGTTTTTTGAACCTGGGGCGGGAGATCGAAGAATTGAAACGCAGGTGCAAAAAGCGCCAGGTGGCGGTCGAGCGATGGGCCAAGCGCACCCACCGGGTGAAGGCGAGAAATCTTGCGGATCGCATCGAAGAGGATCAGGATTACCGATGATGATGACAGGCAGATCGACAGATGGAATGACCCCGGATCAGGCGCTGCAGCAGCTGCGGGAGGGTCATGAACGCTACCTGGGGGGAACATCCGGCCGCGGACAGGCCGACCTGGCAGTGGCACGTGCCGCCGTGGCCGGTGGGCAGAGGCCATTCGCCGTGATCCTCGGGTGTTCCGACTCGCGGGTGCCACCGGAGATCATCTTCGACCAGGGGCTTGGCGACCTGTTCGTGGTCAGAGTGGCGGGTAACATCGCCGGACCGACCCAGGTAGGCAGTATCGAGTTTGCTGTCGAGGAATTCCAGGTGCCGCTGATCGTCGTGCTCGGTCATTCCAGCTGCGGAGCTGTGGCCGCAACGCTCTCCTTGCTTCGGGGTGGTGCTGACGATGGTGGTATCTCGGAAGATTTGCGCGCGGTTGTTTCGCTGGTTTCGCCAGCGGTCTCCGCGGTGGCGGATCTTCCGGATACCGAGGCGGTCGCGGCGGGGGTAATCGCCAACGTGCGGGCCGGAGTTGCACGCCTGTCGGAACAATCAACAGTATTGGCTGGCAGGGTTGCCGATGGTTCGGTGCGTGTCGTCGGCGCCGAGTACGCGCTCGATTCCGGCCGTGTAGAGTTCCTGACGTAGTCCGGTTGCCGGTTTGCGACTGCCGTCGAGTTGTGTTCTCACGATACTTCGCCCGACTGGTCGACTTGTTCGCCGATCCGCCTCTCGACAATCGCTCGCGCCATGCCTTCGAAGACCAGCGTGTGCAGTGGGCTGATCGAATACCAGTAGAGACGTCCGGCAAGTCCGCTGGGACGAAACGTGGCAGTCTGGCGAAGCAGGTGGCCGGCGGGCCGCTCGGGATCGGCAAGAATTTGCCATTCGAGCCACGCCTCCCCGGGCAGCTTCATCTCGGCAAACAGGACGAGTCGACCCGACTTCGCGTCTGCTACCAGCACGCGCCAGAAATCAAGGGCGTCGCCGGTGCGCAGTTCAGTTGGGTGCCTGCGGCCCCGGCGCAGGCCGGTGCCACCGAAAACTTTGTCGATGGCGCCGCGCAGGCGCCACGCCCAGTCCATGGCATACCAGCCATTGTCACCGCCGATTTTCCAAAGGTTGCGGCGCACTTCGTCCGGATCCCGTTCGAATTCGACTTCCCTGCGATCGGTCAACACGCCATGTCCGGGAACGCGGATATGGTCGAGAAAGCGCGACTCCATGGAACCGGAGGAGAGCGCATCGGTCCAGCTCGAGGGGATCAGTCCCTGCTCGATCTTTCCGAAGGCGCGTGCTACGGCCGCACGGTAGGGGATCAGTTCCAGCGGGATCAGGTCCCGGATGGTAGTTTCGGCACAGATCACCTCGTTCTTCATGCTGTCGACCAGGCTGCGGGCGAGCGGGAAACTCGTCGAGGTGACGAAGTAGAGCCAGTAGCTGGAGAGGCGGGGAGTGAGAAATGGCACCGGGATGATGGAGCGCTTGAGGCCGCGCTCGGCGGCGTACCCCAGCAGCATCTGCTGGTAGGTGAGGATATCGGGTCCGCCGATATCAAAGCTGCGGCCGATGGTCTGGTTGTTGCCGAGAACCCCGACAAGGTAATCGATGACGTTGCGGATAGCGATCGGCTGGCAGCGCGTGCGCAGCCACTTTGGCGCGATCATCACCGGCAGTTTCTCGACCAGGTCGCGGATGATCTCGAATGACGCGGACCCCGATCCGATGATGATGGCGGCACGCAATACGGTGACCGGCACGCGGCTCTCGGATGCGAGGATGGATTCGACCTCGTGGCGCGAGGCAAGGTGGGTGGAAAGATTGTCCGCGTTGGAGATGCCGCTGAGGTAGATGATTCGCCGGCAGTCGCGTTGTTTCATTGCCGCAGCGAAATTGGCGGCGCTGCGGCGCTCGAGTTCGGGAAAGGCCTGCGAGCTGCTGCCCATGGAGTGGACCAGGTAGTAGGCCGCGTCGAGGTCGTCCGGGATGGTTGCCAGTGAACTGCTGTCGAGCAAGTCACCCTCGATGACGTGGACGCGCTCCCGAGGAATATCCCCCTCGGTAGACGATGGTGTTCCGGCGTCGAGGAACCTGCGTCGATCACGAACCAGGCAGGTGACTTCGTGTCCGGCTTCCAGCAGGGCCGGCAGGAGCCTGCGGCCGATATAGCCGTTGGCGCCGGTGAGGAGAATCTTCATGGGATGGGGAACGCTTCACTTATCATCGCGGACCAGCGGATTGTCCCGTACTGATTCATCCGCCTCGCCACGGGAAAAGTTCGTCGCCCCATGGATTGTCAGGAACCGGCCAATCATCTCAGCCTGTCGCTTGGTTGATAAACAGCTCCGGCAGGCCGGAAGCGCGTCGCACAGTGGTGGCGACGGTGTCCCGCAAGCCTGCTTCATCACACCACAGGGTGGCCTTGGTCCGGGCCCGGCTCAAGCCGGTGTAGAGCAGTTCCCGGCTGAGGATTTTCGAGTCCCTCGTCGGTGGGATGATCAGCAGGATCTCGTCATATTCGCTGCCTTGGGTGCGGTGAATGGTCAGTGCCCAGGCACTCTTTACTTCGGGCAGGCGTGCGGGTGTGACCTGACGATAACACTCCTCGGCTGTTTCATTCTCTTGCCGGTCATGCTGGTCGTTCACGACAGAAGGCCCGTCTTCGCTTCGTGAACTGCCAGCGAAGCAGACCGCGAGTTTGCCGTTTCCGGATTCCAGGGCCAGGCCGGTATCACCATTGAAGATATTCAGGCCGTAGTCGTTTCTCTGCACGATGATCGAGCGGCCGTGGAACCAGGTGCCGGTTACACTCATTGCGTTGGCGGCAAGAAAGCGCTCCACGATACGATTGATCGCCTCCACTCCGAAGCGGCCCTGGTGCGTGGGTGTGAGAATCCGGAAGCGGTCGATTGCCCGGAGCTTCTGCAGCGGAGTCAATGAGCGATCTCTGAGCGCCGGAAGCCAATGGCGGTTGACGAATTGCCCGATTGCCGCCTCGACGTTGTCTGGCGGTAGATCATGGACTATGGCTCCCTCGGCGTCCGCAGCGCTGCCGGTAATTTCCTGCCACGCCTTGTCGGCATCCCCGCTGCGGATCGCTTCGCAGGCGCGGTGGATCGATCCCTGATTCCGATGGCTCTTGCGGAGGGTCACGGCGCACTTCGCCAGCGGGTGTGAGCCGGAGTCGGCGATCTCCATCAAGTCGGCAAGGACAGTGCCAACCTGGATCGATGCCAGCTGGTTTTTGTCTCCCAGCAGGATCAGGCGGGCATCCGGACGCAGTGCGTCGAGCAGTCGGGCCATGAGCGGCAGGCTGACCATCGAAGTTTCGTCGACGATGACGACGCGCGCGGCGAGCGGATTGTCGACGTTGTGCAGGAACTCGATGCTGCCGTGGCGGTAGCCCAGCGCGCGGTGGATGGTCGCCGTCTTCCTGGGAAGTTCGGTATCATCATCGCCTTTCAGGGCCGACTCGATGGATTGGCGCAGGCGCTCGGCGGCCTTTCCGGTAGGTGCCAGCAACAGGCAATCGGCGGCATGATCGAAGGCACCGCGCTCCCTGAGAAGCCTGAGGATTCTCGCGGCGGTGTAGGTTTTGCCGGTTCCGGGACCGCCGGAAAGAATGGTAACACGCTGGCGCAGCGCGCACAGGGCGGCCGCGGCCTGGTCGTTGTCCTCAACGCAGCCGAATGCCTCGCTGACGCGCTTGAGCAGATCCCGGGGAACAGGCTCGGCGTCTTGTCGGGCACGGGCGTCGAGTGCGTCGAAGATCTTTTTCTCGTGCAGGTAATAGCGCTGCAGGTAGAGACGGCCTTCGGGGGTGAGGATCAGGGGACTTGATCGGCCCGGAGAGCCGACCGCACTGCCATCTCGATCGCAGGCCAGAATGCCCTGGCATTGCGCTTTGGTAAGGTCCTCTACGTTGTTGAGGTCGAGACAGGAGGATCCGTTCTCGACCGCCACGGAAAGTGATTCGACCAGGCGGAAGAAGTCATCATGCCTCGGTTCGTGCCATTGGCTGAGGAATCTGGCGAAATGCGTGGCGATCATGCGGTGCAGAGGAGTAGTCAGTCAGAGAGGGCCCTTGCGGGTTCGCGGAATGCGCAGCGCAACGCCTCCAGGCGCCTGGCGCTGAGGCTGTCGGTGAAGACCCCGCTTGTCGGGACTCCCGGCTCCACGCCGCGCAGGAACAGGTAATAGACATTCCCGAGGTGGCGGGCAGGATCGTAATTGCCACCGAGCCGTTGGCTGAGCAGGCGATCAAGTGCCAGGGTGTAGAGGTGATACTGCAGGAAGTAGTGGTGTTCTGCCATGACACCAGCCAGGGTTTCCGGCGAGTTGTCGGGGATGCGATTGGTTTTCCAGTCTAGTAAGTGGAAGCGGCCATCGTGCTCGAAAACCAGGTCGATGAATCCGGCGAGAAAGCCGGTGAAGGTGTGCTGCCGCATCTGCATGAGTTCATCGACGTAACCGCCGGGCAGGTATTCGGGAGGGTCGCTGGTGAGGATATCGCACAGTGCTGGCAGGCTGAAATCTGTGCCCGAGAGGAGAAATTGCGCCTCGATCAGGCGGCTTCCCGGGGCAACCTGATCGAGTGTCAGGTTGCCGCTGATCGGGTGCTTCATAAGTCCGACGATGAATGTTTCGATCTGCGCGACGAGTTCCTTCAATAGCTTCGGCCCGGGTCGCAGCCGCCACGGAGCGTAGGTCTGCAGCTTCTGGTCGATCAGGGTTGCCACGTTACCGGGATTCTGGAAGTCGATCGCCTCGAAGATTTCATGGAAGGCGTTGCCGAGTGATGCGCCGGCCTGCAGGTGCGTCCAGAATCCGGAGTCCATCGTGGTATCTGTGGCGCCGGTGGCGGCATCGAAGTCGTGCAGGATATCACCGGCTTCTTCGGCCAGACGGGTGATGCCGGAGAACGATGTGGTGCGCTCGCGGCGGGTGATCGTGATCTGGTCCGAGGATCGGACTTGCAGTTGCGCCCGGTTCTCCTGTTGTTGCGATTGCTCCGGCTTCGGGAGTGGACCAAGGACGTCGTCGTCGACGGGAGCGCGCAGGATCGTACCTTGGGATTGCCCGCAGAGTGCCTCCAGCATCTCCGCATCCGGGCAACCGAGCATCTGGTGGATGGCGTGTTCCTCCGGTTTCTTCGGATTGACCGGAAGGTGGTAGAGGTGGCAGCGAAATTGTGCCCGGGTCATGGCGACATAGGCGAGGCGCGCGTATTCCGCGGATGTCTCGTTCCTGCGCAGCGCATACGTTTGTGAATCCTTCGGATCATCGATCGCCGCGATGCAGGCTTGCAGGGTGCCTTCGTCGTGGTAGGCGAGTCCCGGCTTGAGTTTCGTGTAATCCTGCGGGCACGGTGGCGTCACGAACACGATTGGGAACTCGAGGCCCTTGCTGCTGTGCTGCGTGCGGATCTGCACGGCCGGCTTGTCGGTGGCGATACGTAGTTCCAGCACCTCGCTGTCCATGTCGACGACGCTTCCGTTGATAGCCATCGTCAGCCATTGCACGATGGCGGCGGGTGTGAGCCGTTCTTCACGCGCCTTGCTATCGAGCAATTCCACCAGGTGCATGAAATTGGTCAGCCGCCTTTGTCCTTGGGATAATCCCAGCAGTCTCGGCAGGACATCGAAGTGCTCGATCAGATGCAGGATGGCCGGAAGCAGACCGCGGGATCGCCACGTTGTGTGCAGTTCCGCGATCTTACTTGTGATCGCGTCGAACGCTCCTTCGTCATTGAGGTGGCCCCCCGATCCGAGTGCCGGCTGCAGCAGGGCACTGCGCAGGGCCCCCGCATTGCTCGGTTCGAGCAGGGCCGTGAGAATAACCAGAACCTCGCTGGCCTCATTGCTTTCCAGCAGGGAACTCGAGGTGCTGGTAGCCACCGGTATTCCCAGTTCGGTGAGCAGATCGGCGATCGGGCCGGCTTCTTTGGCACTGCGCACGAGGATGGCGATGTCGGAGGCCTCGATCTGCTCGTGACCAGGAAGCTGCCCCTGCCGCGTGCCGGCAGCGTAGTCCTGCCACGGGTTGCCGACAAGCTGTGCTATCTGGCTGACGATACTACGGGCAATCGCCCTGCGCGTGCTGTCGGCCTTCGGGTCTTTGAGTTCGACCTCGTGGAAAACGAGTGCCTCCGGTCCGTCGGGAAGCGTTCGAGTATCCGGCCACCAGGCGGCCTGAAAGTCGATGCAATCCCCGAGAAGAAAAGGATCAGGTGACATCTCAAAGAGTGTGTTCACCGCATGAATCATCCGCGGTGACGAGCGGTAGTTGACCAGCAGGTTGTAGCTGTGGTCGGCCTGTTGTTTCGCCCGGATGTACGAGAAGACGTCGGCGCCCCGGAAGCGATAGATCGATTGCTTGGGGTCGCCGATGATATAGAAAAAGCACTCCGGGCTGTGAAAAAGGCTCAGGAATACCGCACACTGCTGCGGACTGGTGTCCTGAAATTCGTCAATCAGCACGGCCCGGTAGCGGGTGCCGGCAGCTTGTTTCATCTGTTGCGCGCTGGCTGACGACGGATCCAGCAGGCTTGCCAGGCGGTTGGTAATGCCGCTGTAGGTTTCCACCCCACGAGCGGATTTGAGTTGCTCGATACGCTCACAAACAAAGCGGTATATCGCACCGAAGTAGGCGGATTGCACAGTTCCTTCCGGGGGTGTGGCCAGCTCGAATTCGGCAATGGCCTTGAACAGGGGGGCCAGCGCGTGCTGGCTGAGATCGTTGAACTTGCCGGCATTGAAGGCCTCCTCCTTGAACAGGATGGAACCGGAGATGCCACCGAGCGCACCGATTGAGGCAGGCACACATCCCGGATCCTTCAGGTGACCGGCGACTGCGGCGAGAAACTTCCCGGTGGTATCTTTCCTGAACGGGGACCGGCTCTTCTTGATTCCCGGGGGAGGATTCATGACGAATGCTTCCAGCTCGTCGCGGTGCGTCCCGAGCATTTCAACGATGATCGGCCACTGGCGGGCGAGTTCGGTCCGGTAGATGGCGGGGTCTTCGAAGTATTCGGGAGCCAATCGCACCGGGTGATTGCGCAGGGCCTCGCGCACGAATTCGGTGACCTTCTCGAACCGGACATTGCGGCGAAAGTCCTTGAGCATCTCTCCCTTGAGAGGATAGACATGCTGCCGCCAGTAATCCCGCAGTGCGGTGTCGATCACGGCGGACTCATCGGTTTCGAGCTCCACGCTGAAGGGAATGCCCGCCTCGAAGGCATACTCGCTGAGCAGGCGCTGGAAACAGCCGTCGATCGTGAAGATGGGGGCGCAGTCGAATTCTGCCAGAGCAATTGCGATGTGCCGTTTCGCTTCCTCGACCACCTCGGTATCTTGGGTAAGCAGGCGTTTGGCCAGGTCATTGCCCGCTTCGACAGTGGAACTTTTGAGTTCACTGAGCACTTCCGAGAGAAAGGCATGCAGGCGGCTCTTGATTTCCGCGGTGGCCGCCCGGGTGAACGTGACCGCCAGGATCTCCCTGATCGGGATCTTCTTCTCGATCAGAAGGCGCGCAATGACTCGAACCAGCGAGTAGGTCTTGCCGGTTCCGGCGCCGGCCTCGAGCAGGGTCAGCCCGGGGTTGATCGGTGTCTTGATCGGATCAAATGGCACGGTGGCTTGCTGGTCCATGATCAATCCGTGAGACGGTGTGTGATGAGCGGTTGCCAGATAAGCCTGCTCGTGGCGCAGAATTCCTCCGAGAACAGGTCGGTGGAAGATGGTGAAAACAGCAACCCGATGGCTTCGTCTTCGGATTCGCCCTTCATGAAGTTGCCGGCATCCCATTCCCTGGATGCCGCTTCCTGGCGCCGCTTCTCGGTCTGCTCCTCGGTTTCACTTTCTTTTGGAGCAACCCCCACATAGGCGGCTGCGGTGCGCGGAAAGTGCGGCAGCGGCGCGTACTGGGCCGCGCGCCACAACTCGACGAGCTGCTCGAGGTGGCTCTCGAACTGCTCGCTGCCAGCGAAGCTGTGGACGACAGCTCCCAAACCGCCGATCTTTTGTTGTTTCTGCATGCCATAGAGTCGGCCGGTGACCGGGATGCCGAGTTGGCTGCTGGCAAGCAGACCGAAAATCCACGTGGTCAATTGCTTTGCTGCCTTGCCGCTTGAAGGATCGATCACGACCACGGTGGGAATGGCATCGATTTCCGTCACTGACACATTGCCGTGGATCGTAAGGCCGGCGCATGTGATCGAAATTTCCATCGGCGACACCTCCGGAATCCCTTTCAGGATGTCTTCGATCCCGGCGAGTTGTTCTTCCAGCGCCTCGTCGCCGAGATCACCGGCCGGCATGATGCCCTGCTGCCGCCAGGCAGTGGCGTAGTGCTCGCGGTCATGGCGACGATCCAGGAGGGTGTCCTTCATCCGCCAACCGTTGCGTGCATCAATCTCCAAGGGTTCATTTTCCTCCATCGGTGAATCGAGGTAACAGCGTCGCGCGCGCGCTTATTGCGCTTGTCCTCCCTCTT
>JBDQJG010000121.1:0-9624 GCA_040263955.1 Verrucomicrobiales bacterium | reverse complement strand
TATGTCTTGATAGCTCCCCCCGCCCTGAAAACTTCCAACTTCCAACTTCCAACTTCCAACTTCCAACTTCCAACTTCCAACTTCCAACTTCCAACTTCCAACTTCCAACTTCAAACCGGTGGCGCAGCCACCTTCACTCCTTCCCTCGCACCATGCGCAGCAGCTCTTTACGCTCCTGCACGCCCGCCTCGCGAAACATACCGAAACGGACATGGTCTGCGGGGCGGGAACGATCGAAGGTGATGCCCCACAGCGGCTCGATCGAGCCGGGCAGGAAGGCGTAGCGGCAGTCGCCGATCACACCCGGCAAGGCCGGATGGTACGCAAGATAGCCGGCGGAAAAATGCTCGAATCGCAGCAGGTCGTGGGCCAGCACGCTGTCGACGGGCAGGTCTACGAGCAGGTCATCGAGATCGAGTGCGGCAACCGTCTCTCCCTGGTAGACCCGCTTGCCTCCAAGGGGCCCGACCCGGACGGCGTCGACATGGAACCGGTCGCCGTACCGGTAGAGGCTGCGCCACAGCACCAGGTTGCCGAGCGAGGGCTTGACGGTGGCCATGGTGACTTGCTGGCCGTGCCCGCGCTGCTCGACCAGTTCAGCCTGCACCGCGAAGGCCCGCTCGCGCTGCACCACTCCCAATGCCAGGTAGCCGAGTGCGAACGCGGCCGCAACGCGCATGCATCGCGAGGATCTGCGAACCATCCCGAGAATCACCAGCACCAGGATGGTCAGTGTATAGACCGGGTCGACAATCGAGATGATGTTCCAGGCCACCCGCGCATCTGAAAACGGCCAGTAGAGGCGGGTGCCGTAGCTGGTGCAGGCATCGAGCAGGCCGGAAGTGGCATAGCCCGCCACCGAGAAGGCATAGAGCATACCGAAAGGTTTGCGCCCCCGCAGCAGCAGCCACAGCAGGCTGGCGGCGATGGCACCGCCCAACGGGATGAAGAGCAGCGCGTGGGTGAAGTGCCGGTGGTACTCGATATTCAGCAGGGGATCGGCTGCCGAGCGGATGAAGATGTCCGCGTCCGCCAGCATGCCCGCCAGCCCACCGACCACGGTGGCGAGCCGGATCGTGTCTGTTTTTTTCGCCGGCGAGGCGGCGGCCACCGCACCGACGACACACTGGCTGACCGGGTCCATCGTGGTTTGGAAGCAACGCCGCAATCCCGGCTCAAGCGGATCAGCGACCCGCAGGTCCCCGTGCCGATTGCGCAACTGCCCTGCTCATGCAGGGGCGCTCAACCCGCGCCGGCGACGTTCTTGAGCATGTCCTGCAGGGCCCGTGCGGAGGTCTGCAGGGCCTGCTTCTCCTTCGGCCAGAGCTCGATCTCGATGTGCTTTTCGGCACCTGCTCGACCGACCACGGTGGGCACGCTCAGGCAGACGTTACGCAGGCCGTAGCAGCCGTTCTGCAGGCTGGAAACCGGCAGCAACTGCTTCCTGTCCAGCGCGATGGCGTGCACGGTCTCGGCGATGGTCGCGCCGACCGCCCAGCCGGCTCCACCCTTGCGGGAGATCACTTCGGCACCACTGGTCTTGGTGCGCTCGAAGATCTGGCGCTGGAAGTTGGTGTCACATCCCTTGACACCGGTCAGTGGCAGGCCGCCGACGGTGGCCGAGGACCAGACCGGCAGCATGGTGTCGCCGTGCTCACCGAGGATGAGTGCCTTGACCTGGGTCGGGGCGAGGTCCAGCTCGCTGGCGATCAGCGAGCGGAAACGCGCGGTGTCGAGCATGGTGCCCAGGCCGATGACCTGGTTGCTCGGCAGGCCGAGGAAGCTGGTGGCCAGATGGGTGAGGATATCGACCGGGTTGGAAACGACGAACACAATGGCGTCCTGCTTCATGCCGGCGGACTTGATGCTCTCGAGGATCTGCGAGAACAGCCCGACGTTGCGGTTGATCAGGTCGAGGCGGCTCTCGTCCGGCTTGCGCCGCAGGCCGGCGGTGATCACGAAGATGTCTGAATCGGCGGCACGCTCGTAGCCACCGGCGTAGATGCGCTGGTCGGCCAGGCAGGATGCGCCGTGCAGAAGGTCAAGTGCTTCGCCCTCTGCCAGCTCGGTGTTGGCATCGAGGATCTGGATTTCCGAGACGATGCCCGCGCACTGCAGGCAGATGGCTGCGTTCGAGCCCACGCGGCCTCCGCCGCCAATGATGGTTGCTTTCATGAACTTGTGTCTGATTTCCTGGTTGGTTTGTGAATGAAAATAGATGGCGATGGATCAGCCTGACATTTTCTGCATGATCTCGTCGGTGAGTTTTTTGACCACTTCCTCGGCGGCCGGATCGAGCTGTTCAGCGGCTACTTCGCCGCCGGGGACCTCGCAGACTGCGGCGGGACGGAAGGCGTCATTCTGGCAGAGGTCGCACTCCTTCATGCCCTCGCGCGGGTCCGCCATGCCGATCGAGCGGCGAATCTCGAAAATATCCTGCATCTTGTCGGCCGGAATGGTCTGCATCTGCCCACCATTGAGCTGGCTGGCCACCCATACCGTCTGGCATGCGGTCTCCATGTTCTCGAGTTTCCAGTAGGCGTCCTCGACGTCGTTGCCCCAGGTCATGACCCCGTGATTGGCCAGCAGGATGGCGGGATTGTCCTTGCCGACCTCGCCCACCGCCTCGGCATTTTCGGGAGTCCCCGGTGTCTGGTAGCCGACCAGCTTGATGGGACCGGTAAAGATCTCGGCCTCCGAACACAAGCAGGTCGGCGGCTCGATGCCCGCCACGGCAAATGCGGTAGAATACGGCGGGTGCCCGTGGATGACGCTCTTGGCCATCGGCTGGCGCTTCATGATGGCGAGGTGCGTGTTGACCTCGCTGGTGCGCTTGCGCCACCCGGCTTTCTGGTTGCCGTCCAGGTCGACCATGCAGATCTCGTCCGGCTTGAGCTCGCCCTTCGAGCGCAGGGTCGGCGTGCACAGGATGAGGTTGTCCCCAACCCGCACAGTGATGTTGCCGCCATTGCCATCGACCATGTTTCTGCTCCACATCTTGTGGGCCACGCGCACCATCTCGACTTTCAGTTGCTCGATCTCCGGGGAATGGAAAAAGCGCTGGATCTCCTCAGGGGTGGTCGCATCGGCCCCGGCCTCCCAATGGTATTCGGCACTCGGCACGACCGGCTCCGGCGGCACGCTGGGCACACCCGGAGGCAGGGGCGGAAAGCGGTTTGCAGCGGGGGCCGCACCACCTGTCGTGGCGCCACGGCCAAGCTTCTTGCCGGCGGCCTTGATCGCATCCCTTGCCGAGGGGGTCAGGACAACGCCCGCGGGAATCGACTCGAGACTGCCTCCCTGCTTGAGAAGCGCAAAGATATCTTTCTCTGTGTAAACGGTCTTCATGATCAAAATGATAGTTATCCGGTCGGTGGCTGGTAGCTGACTGTATCGAAGATCGCCAGGCTGATGGCATCGATCGGGGTCGGGTTCTTGAATGGAGCGGTAGCCTCTGCTCCCTCCACGAAGCCGATGATATCCCCCTCCCCGGCACCGACATGGTCGTAGACCACCAGTGTCGGCTGGCTGGTCACTGCCGGTGCTTTTTCTATACAGGTGTTGAGTTGCGCGGTGTCCACCGGATTGACCAGCAACCAGCGTGCACCCGAGAAGGCTTTCTCGTGGGTGTGCATGGCTACTTTGCCGATGACGTGGCCGATTCTCATAATGATTGGCTTTTGCCGCTAGTCGATGACTCCCTGGATGAACATGCGCACCGGGGAGTGCTCATCATCGACGATGTCGCGTGCACCGATGCCATCGGTGCTCACAAAGACTTTCTGGTGCATGCCGGCCCCGAACAGGTCGATCGCCACGAACGGTGTTCCCACCGCTTCGTCTGCCGGCCCGAGCTGCTGGCAGAGCAGCATCTTGAAGCCCTCCAGCGATGCGTGCTTGGCCGATGCGACGGCATTTCCGACTACCTGAGCGTGGATCATGAACGGGAAAAAAGAGTTCGAAAAAATCAGATGATACGCAGGTTCTCCGCCATCACGCAGCGGCGGATACGGGTGAAGGTTTTCGGCGTGGTGATCCCCTCGCCGGTGGTGGTGGCGATCGAGTAACTGAGGTAGCCCTCACCACCGAGACCGAGACCGGCCACGCACGAGCCATTCTTGACGAAAATTGTCGTGTCCATTGCCCGAGCCATGTAGGTCATGTGGTCGACATTGCTCGAGTGGATGATCGCCGAGTGGCGGTAGCCGTGCTCGGCCTCCCTCGCCAGCGCCACCGCAGTCTTGAAGTCCGGCACCCGCACGATCGGCATCATCGGCATCATCTGCTCTTTCTGCACGTACGGATGATCCGACGGAGTTTCGGCGAACAGCAGGTCGGTTCCCGCCGGCACGCTGGTGCCGGCATGACCGGCGAGTACCGCGGCATCGGCACCGATAAGGTCGCGATTGAGAACCGCCTGGCTGCAGCCACCGGCACCGCCCTCGATATTGAAGGCCACCTTGGTGAGCTGCTCGAGCTGGGCCTCGTTGAGGCGCGCAGCACCGGCTTTTTCCATAGAATCGAGGAAGGCATCGAACACCGTATCTACCACGAACACCGCCTTTTCACCGATGCACAGCAGGTTGTTGTCGAAGGCACCACCCTCGATGATGCAGCGTGCGGCACGATCCAGATTGGCAGTCTCATCGACCACCACCACCGGGTTACCCGGTCCGGCACAGATGGCACGCTTGCCCGACTGCATTGCCGCCTCGACCACGGCGGGGCCGCCAGTTATCGCCAGCAGGCCGATCTTGTCGTTGGCGCAGATCTCGTTGAACGACTCGATGGTCGGCGACTCGATGGTGCAGATCAGGTTGTCGATACCGAGCTCGCGCTCGATGGCCTCGTTGTAAGCGCGGGTCGCCATGGCGGCGCTCTTCGCACCTCCCGGGTGGGGATTGAAAAGCACAGCATTTCCAGCTGCCACGATATTGATGACGTTGCCGGTCAAAGTCGGCACCGAGTGGGTCACCGGCAGGATCGCCCCGACCACGCCGAAGGGAGCATACTCCTCTAGAGTGATGCCATTGTCCCCGCTCATGGCATCCGGACGCAACCACTCGACTCCCGGCACCAGGTTGACGATTTTCAGCTTCTCGATCTTGTGATCGAGACGGCCGATGCCGGTCTCATCCAGCTCGAACCTGCCCCAGGCCTCGGCATTGGAGACACACAGATCCTTGACGATCTCGATCGCCCGTGCGCGACCTCCCACACCGAGCTCTTTGAGCTTGAGGAAGGCCTCATGGGCCGCATCAGCCGCCTGGCAGACGCAGGAGAACACCCCATGCTTGCCTCCACCCGGCGATTTCTCGCATCCACAGGACGCCTCGTCAGCAGCTGGCGCGGCTGACGACGCGATTGTCGGTGCGGTTTCCGGGGTCGCTGTTCCCTCCTCGGCCCGCAGCTTGTGGAGGACGTTTTCAACGACATTGCGAAGTGCTTCCTGGTCCATGGTATTACGGGGAGTGGGTCACGCTTAATTGCAGTTGTAAACCGTCTTGCCGAGCACATTGACCGTGTCGACAATCGCGACAACCGCGGCATCGACAGGAACCGGTTTCAGGCCCTCTGCCTGCCGCGCGGAGCTGCCCTGGCAGAACATGACGAGTTCGCCCTCACCAGCCCCGACATTGTCCACCGCGACAATGGTATTTACCCCGTCGCGGAAACGGCCGGGGTCCTTCTCGTCGACAAGCCTGGGACGCAGCAGCAGGAGCTTTTTTCCCCGCAGGCTGGCGTCTTTCTTGGTCGCGACGACGTGACCGATGACCTCTGCTAGAAACATGGCGGTCTCTGTTGGGCAATTCTCATGCGCCGTTCATGGCTGCGAAAGAAACACAGTTTCCTTCACCACCAGCCATGGTGAACAGCACGTGAGAATGCCTGGTTGTTACTTCTTGGCACCACCGCCGGCACTCTTGGGAAGCACGTCGGAAATGGAGTCATTGGGACGGGCGATCACGTGGGCACTCAATACAGTTCCCACCTGGCTGGCTGCCTCGGCACCCGCGTCGATGGCTGCCTTGACGGCGGCTACATCTCCCTCGACGACGACATTGCACATGGCACTGCCAATCTGGCGCATGGGGCCGGCGAGCGATACATTTGCGGACTTGAGCATGGCATCCGTGCCACTCACGAGGCAGGCGAGGCCCTTGGTTTCAAGAATTCCAATTGCTTGTTTGGTCATTGTTTTTTCTGGTTGGTTGATTGTGATGAGATTGCTTGTTATTCGAACATCTCGCCCGAGGCGAGTGACAGACAGTAAACGTTCAGGATATTTTTCGGACTACTTCGCGCGCCAGCACCAGCTCCTCGTTGGCGGGGATCACCAGGATTTTCACCCTTGAAGAGTCTGTGCTGATCACTGCCTCGGTGGATCGACATGCAGCATTTTTCGCGGTATCGAGTTCCACACCGATCCCCTCCAGCCCGCGGCAGATCGCCGCGCGCAGATCGTCGCGGTTCTCTCCGATCCCGGCTGTGAACACCAGGGCGTCGATGCCGCCCAGGTCGAACAGGTAGCTCGATGCCCAGCGCCGGGCCGACTCCACCAGCATGTCGAGAGCCAGTTGCGCGTCGCTATTTCCATCGGCTGCGGCTTCCCCGATATCACGCACATCATTGCTGACACCGGAAACTCCGAGTAACCCCGATTCCCGTGTCAACTGCCGCTCAGCCTCTTCGAGGCTGATTCCCAGGGTCTTCACGGCAAAGGCAACCGCACCCGAGTCGAGGTCTCCGACCCGGTTGTTCTGCGGCAAGCCGCTCTGCGGGGAGAACCCCATGCTGGTTCCGATAGCGATTCCGTTGCGAATCCCGGTAACCGAGCTGCTGCCACCGAGATGAAAGGACACCACCCGCAGGGGATCGCCAGCGATGTCACGAGGGCCATCCTGGTAGAGCCCACGCACCATGGACGCGATGTCCTCCCGCCCGAGCAATTCCGCGGAACGCTCGGCGACATACTTGTGACTGGCACCGTGGAAACCGTAGCGCTGGATCCCGGCCTCATACCACGCACGCGGCACCGCGTAACGCGCACTGGCCTCAGGCACCCATTGATAAAACGCCGTTTCGAACAGCGCCACCAGCCTGGCCTTGGGCAGGATTCTCGCGAACAAGCGGATTCCCTCGGCATACGGGGGATTGTGCGCGGGCGCTACCTCACGGAAGCCCTCGAGTGCCTCGATCACGCGCTCATCGGCATCCACACAACCGCTCAAGTTCCTGCCAAGCACGGTCTTGAAACCGACCGCATCGATCTCGTCTGTCGATGCCAGGTGGCCCTGCTCCACGAGTTCGGCCAGTGCCTGCTCGATCGTATCCGCGTAGGCGCTGACCCTCTCGAAACCACCCGAGGCGACTACGACCTCGTCGCCACCGGCATCGATGCGGTAGAGCCGGTACTTGAACGAGGTCGAGCCAAGGTTGGCGATCAGGATGCGCATGACTTAAAGCAGGAAGCTGTCGATTCTCCGCGAGGGTGACCCGGCCGATAAACAGGGTTTGCTAGGCAATCCAGGGGCCCATCTTGCCGAGGTCTTCATGCGGACGCGGGATAACGAGAACCGAGTTCACCTGACCGACGTGCGAGGCCGCCTCCGCTCCGGCATCGATGCCAGCCTTCACGGCTGCCACGTCCCCGGTAAAGAACGCGCAGACCAGGCCCGAGCCGATTTTATCCCAGCCGACCATGGTGACGTCGGCGGCTTTGATCGCGGCATCCGAGGCTTCGATCAGTGAGGTGAGACCGAGGGTCTCGATGATTCCAAGTGCTTGTTTAGCCATTTTTTGAGTTGGTTGGAGTTGATAAAAAGAATGGGTTTGCGACTACAGCCCGAACTGCTTGGTGAGTTCGGGTGCCGGCCGTGGGATGACATGCGCGCTGACGAGATCGCCTACGCGACCCGCGGCCTCCGCTCCGGCATCCACGGCGGCTTTCACGCTGCCGACATCACCGGTGACCAGAATGGTGAGATATCCCGCACCGATCTGTAGCTGCTTGGCAATTTCTACGTTCGCGGCTTTGGCCATGGCATCTGCTGCCTCGACGTTTCCGGCGTAGCCTTTTGTTTCGATCATTCCTAGGGCTGTGTTCATGATATGCGTTTGGATTGGTTGACTGAGATTGTTTTTACTCGTGGTTTGTTGGTTGATTGAGAATTTACCGTCCGCGCAAGGATGCTTCCACCTGCGGCGGCTCTACCGGGTTACTTGATGAGTTCGCAGAAACTTTCCTGTTTCAGGCCGCAGGCATTGCCCTCGTCGGTGTCTATATGAGCCTCGAGACTGAAACTTTCGTCAACGCGCACCACGATATCCTCGAAAGTGACCGAGCACGGCCCGTGCACTTTCATGCGCATCACGTCGAGGTGCTTGACCCCGTAATAGGCGGCATCATCCGGATGCATGTGCACGTGCGGCTGAGCACGAATAACGCCTTCATCCATCTTGAAGTAGCCATTCGGTCCCATCAGCATGCAGCCCGGCGTTCCGCTGACATCACCGGACATGCGGATGGGTATATCAAAGCCCAGAGCGATCGCGTCGGTAAATGCCAGTTCCACCTGGTTGAGATTCCGGCAAGGGCCAAGGATACGCAGGTTGGAAATCACCCGGCTGCGCGGCCCGATCAAGGTGACGGACTCCTTGGCTGCATAGGCGCCCTCCTGATAGAGCCACTTATTAGGCGTCAGCTCGTGACCGGGACCGAAAAGCTGCTCGACCGCCTCCGGAGTCAGGTGACAATGCCGCGCACTGACATTAACCACCAGCGCGTTGGGCGCCTTGGCCTGGCGGGAAAGCGGCAGTCCCATTTCCCGGTAGACCTGCTCACGCACCATGTGCTCGATAACGGCCCGTGGTGGAATTTTCTGCTGCTGCACTGACATGGACATTTGTGTTCTGAGCACTGATGGTTGCACCTTTGAATTGACAAGTCAATAAAAAACGAAGAAAATAGTAAAAAAACCCAATTAAGCAAAAATGCTTGCCGCTGAACGTCATCACCAGATTCTCAATGCCCTTGCGGAGTCCGGGTCGGTACGGACGAAAACAATCGCCCAGAACCTGGAAGTCACCAACGAGACGATCCGCAAGGATCTCGAGACACTCGAGACTCGCGGATTCCTGGTGCGCACGCACGGAGGGGCCGTCCCCCCAAACCGCGTACTGCGCGAACTCTCCCTGACCGAACGCCAGATGATCAACCGGGAAGCCAAGGCCGAAATCGCCAAGGCCGCCGCGCGGCGCATCGCACCCGACGAGACGATCTTCATCGACGCAAGCTCCACCGCCCTCTCCATCACGCAGTATCTGCCCGAATTCCCGATCACCGTGATTTCAAATTCCCACGATGTGATCACCGCCCTCGGCGGCATCGAGCACATCGACCTGATCTGCACCGGGGGCTTCTACGAGGCGAAGTCGCGCTCGTTCATAGGACCCGCTGCCGAGCAGATGCTGCTGCGTTACAACATCCATCGCATGTTCTTTTCCGGCAACGGGCTGGACATCGAGCGCGGCATCAGCGAAAGCAACCCGCGACAGGCAGCCTTCAAAGAACATGTCATCGAGGCTTCCGAGGACGTGTGTTTTCTCGCCGATGCTTCCAAG
>JBDQJG010000120.1:0-9639 GCA_040263955.1 Verrucomicrobiales bacterium | reverse complement strand
GTTGCGGCGGGTTCAGAGAAGCTCCAGGCGTGCGAGCGTGTCCCGAAGTTCCCGAGTGCCGGTCTCATCCATGGCTACCAGCGGCAGGCGCAGATAGGGATCGGGGATCCTTCCAGCCAGGCCGAGAGCGGTCTTGATCGGGATCGGGTTGGTTGCGAGCTTGAGAAATCCCGCAAACAGATCGTAGTAGCGATGGTGCACGGTCTGGGCGGCATTGAGGTCTCCTCCTGCCATGGCATCGACGAGTTCGGCCATCGCCCGAGGGATCAGGTTGGATGCGACCGAGATGACACCGCATGCCCCGACGGACATGAATGGCAGGGTCATGGAGTCGTCACCACTGAGGATCTCGAAAGATTCGGGCAGCGCATTGCGAAGCTGGGAGACTCGTTCAACCGAGCCGCCTGCCTCCTTGATGGCGCGAATATTGGGGCAGGATTCGGCCAGTCGTGCAGTGGTTTCGACACTGATCTCGATCGAGCAGCGACCGGGAATGCTATAGAGAATAAGGGGAAGGGCAGTGGCTTCCGCGATCGCCCGGTAGTGCTGGAAGAGGCCCTCCTGTGACGGCTTGTTGTAGTATGGACAGACCAGCAGGGCGGCATCGGCCCCGGATTTTTCGGCGGCTTGAGTCAGCGAGATGGCCTCACGCGTGCTGTTGGATCCGGTGCCGGCGATGACCAAACCCCTGCTGGCGGTCTGCTCGATGGTTACCTCGATGACGCGCTCGTGTTCGCTGTGGTTGAGGGTCGGCGACTCCCCGGTGGTTCCGACCGGCACGACGCCGGAGATGCCGCCTTCGAATTGCCTGTCAATGAGAGAGCGAAAAGTCGGTTCATCGAACTCGCGGTCGCGAAAGGGGGTGATAAGCGCGGTATGTGCTCCTGCGAACATGGTTGATGGTCGTGTGACTGGGTGGTGGGTAGAGTCGGAAACAGCCGGGTAATAAAGGTGCCTAAATTTCAATCTCACCCTGGAAGACGAACTCGGCAGGCCCGGTCAATGTGACAGCATGGTAGCCGTCTTGGCCATCTCTTTCAAAGCCGATAGTGAGGGTGTCGCCACCCAGGACGCTGACGCTGATCGGCGAGCCGCAGCCGGTGAGTTGATCATGGATGATGGCACAGGCCACCATGCCGGTACCGCAGGCGAGCGTTTCGTCCTCCACGCCGCGCTCGTAGGTGCGAATCCGGATGGCGTTTTCCCCTGTGGACGCGCTGAAGTTCACGTTGGTGCCGGCCGGGGCGAACCGTTCATGGTGCCGAATGGCGGCACCGACTGACAGGACATCGGCGTGGTCGAGGTCGTCGGTGATCATGACCGCATGGGGAACCCCGGTGTTCACGGTGTGAACTGCGGACCGGCCACCGGGCAGTTCCAGGTGGATCGACAGGGCGAGGTCGAAAGGATCGCTCATGGCGATCTCTACCTGGTCATCATGGAAGATCGCGCGCAGTCTGCCGGCGATCGTTTCGAAGGTTACCGGTGTTCCGGGATTGCCCGCCAGGTGGTTTGTGAAAGCCGCGAAACAGCGTGCTCCATTGCCGCACATCTCGGCTTCTCCACCATCGGCATTGTAGTAGCGAAAGCGGTAGTCGGCACCTGCCGCTGTTGCCTCCTCGACAGCAAGCAGGCCGTCCGCACCGATGCCCCGGTGACGGTCGCAGAGCCGGGCGATCTGTGCGCGGGAAAGATCGAAAGAGTGATCACGGTTATCGATGACAACGAAATCGTTGCCTGCTCCGTTCATCTTCCAGAAGGAAATCTTCATCTCTAAGGGAGTGAGTTCGCTTGTTTTGATCAGCTTGCGCCGGGGGAACTGCAAGCCATTTACCGTTCGGGCAGTTGGTTTGGGGATTCGGTCAACGGCGGGCAGCGTGCGTGGCTTTCACCAGCGGACCCACGATGGCAGCGAGCCGGTCGACAAGGTCGGGTGCCCCGGCGTGTTCCGCAATGGTATGGACGATGGCACTCCCGACGACGACAGCGTCCGCCATGCGGGCTACGGCTGCAGCCTGTTCGGGTGAAGAGATGCCAAAGCCGACAGCGATCGGGAGCGCGCTTGCTTTGCGAATCAGATCGATGTGTTCCTGGATGTTCGAGGCAATCTCACTGCGGGCACCGGTGACCCCCTCGCGGGAGACGTAATAAATGAAGCCTTCCGCGCTCTCCGCGATCAGGGCAATGCGTTCGGCGCCGGTGGTTGGAGCGATCAGTCGAATCTGTCGGAGGCCTTCCGCAGCGTGCAGCTCCGGGTTCGCCGTGGCCTCGTCGGGTGGCAAATCCAGGTTCAGGATGCCGTCCACGCCGGCTTCAAGGGCATCACGCTGAAATGCTTCGTAACCGTAGGCATAGAGGTTGTTGAGGTAGACGTAGAGAACGATCGGAGTTTCGGATGTTTTTCGAAACTCGCGTACCATCTCGAGGATTCCCTTTGCGTTGGCCCCGGAGGCGAGGGCGCGCTCGGAGGCGAGCTGATTGACGATACCGTCGGCGAGCGGGTCGGAGAAGGGCAGGCCGATTTCGATGATGTCCACACCCGCATTGTCGAGCGCGTGCAGAATCTGCAGGCTGGTCGCGGGATCGGGATCGCCGCCGCAGACATAGGCAATGAAGGCGGCGGTGTTCTCTGACCGGAGCCGGGCAAGGTGGGTATCGATCCGGTTGTTCACGCGGCACATAGTGGTGGAAATCATTCCCCTCGCAACCTGGAAAAGAATTTGCCTGCCAGCAGGTTCAAAGATTCAGGCCGAATTTTTTCAGAGTGAGCGCCATCGCGGCATAGAACACCATGGTCACGAGGCAACAGAGAACAAGATTCGGCCAGAATCCGATGCCTTTGCGCAACAGCCAGGGAAAAATCAGAAACATGGGAAGACTGGGCAGGACGAACCAGAAAACTCCGGTGGAATGAGCGGCCAGTTTCTCGATCCGGGCCTGCGGATCAGAGCGAAGGCCGTTGTATATCCAGACGAAGGTAATCAGCGATACCAGCGGCAGCGATGCGATGAGACTGCCGAGGAAGGGGCGGCTGCGGCTGATGACAACCTCATTGACAATAAAAATGATGCCGGCAGAGACAGCGAGTTTGATAATGGTGAGCATGGCGGGGATGCGTGAAGCGAAGGCGAGTTTCAGGGTGGCTCATGAAGTCTACCATCAACCGCTCGGAGAGGAAAGGTTCCGGTCGCATCGCTGTGTGAACCCATTTTTCCTTGTCCGTCGTGCGCGCAGCCTGATACTGGCGCATGAAGAATGCAGATCACAAGCCGCCGACTCCGGAAGAACTGGCCAAGCGCCTGAGCGAATTCATGAAGACCCAGTTCGGCGGGGCGAGCGGCTTCAATCCTTTCGACGTGAGCGGTCAGTCGGGTGGGGAAGAGAATGCTGCTGATCCGTCGGGATCCGGCTCGCAGGATAAGCCGGAGGCGACGCGTGACCCGTTTTCTTTCAGTTATCATCCGAAGGACATAAAAGGCCATCTCGATCGCTTCGTGATCCGACAAGAGGAAGCGAAGAAGGCGCTGGCAATTGCCGTCTGTGATCACTATAACCACGCGCATTTCGTGCGCGAACTGGAAAGCCGAGAGCCCGAGCGCGCCCGGCAGATCGAGTTCGCCAAGCAGAACGTCATCGTCGTGGGCCCGACGGGAGTGGGAAAGACCTACCTGGTCAAGCATATCGCAGAACTCATCGGGGTGCCTTTCGTCAAGGCAGATGCCACAAAGTTCAGTGAAACCGGTTATGTGGGAGGAGACGTGGACGACCTGGTTCGTGAGTTGGTTGACAAGGCGGAGGGCGATGTCGGCCTCGCCGAGTATGGAATCATCTATATCGACGAGATCGACAAGCTCGCCTCCTCGGCGCAGGCGATGGGTCGTGATGTGAGCGGTCGGGGAGTGCAGACGACCTTGCTCAAGTTGATGGAGGAGACCGAGGTGCAACGTCGCAACCCGATGAATATCCAGGGACAGATGGGGGCGATGTTCGATATGGCCAGGAGTGGAGCCGGCTCAGAGAAAGACACCGTCAACACGCGTCATATTCTGTTCATTGTCAGCGGTGCTTTTGCGGGGCTGCAGAAGATCATCGCAAGCCGTTTGCGTAGCGGGGCGATCGGTTTCGGGGCTGCTCGTGCACTCGATGATGAGACCCTTGATTCCGAGCTTTTTGCCCAGGTGACAACACAGGATTTCATCGATTTCGGATTCGAGGCGGAGTTTATCGGGCGGCTTCCGGTCCGGGTTGTCTGCGAGGAGTTGGAGGCTTCTGACATGAAACTGATCATGGAGACATCCGAGGGGAGTATCCTGCGGCAGTATGAGCGTGAGTTTGCCGCCTATGGCATCAATATCCAGTTCAAAGAGGATGCGCTCGAGCGCATCGCTGAGGAGGCGGTGAAAGAAAAGACCGGTGCCCGCGGATTATTGACTGTCTGTGAGCGGATCCTGCGTGATTTCAAGTTCGAATTGCCTGGCACCGCGGTGCAGGAACTGGTGGTTGACGTGGAACTCATTGATGAAAGGGACAAGGTGCTGCAACGCTACCTCGAGATCGGCAAGGGAATGAGCAATGCGCAGGTGGCGCGGGGCCTTGAGGTGTTTGCCGAGGACTTTGCTCGTGAAAACGGGCTCAGGTTGGCGTTTGACGAAGCGGCAATCCAAGCAATTGGCGACCGCTGTCGGGAGCAGGAGGTGCGGGTGTTGCAACTCTGCCGGGAGCATTTCCGCGATTACCAGTTCGGCCTGAAGTTGATCGAGAAGAATACCGGGCAGAAAACCTTCACGATCACGGCGGAAGCGGTGGAAGATCCCGAGCGTTTCCTCAGCGATGCGGTGGTGACTTCTTATCGTGGCGGTGCCGAGACTTCGGGCTCGGATGCGGTGTCGACCGATGAGACGGTTTGAATAAAGCTGTTTTTCCATCTTGGATTCCCCGTCTTCCTCCTCCAAGGTCACCCCGAAATCGAAGCGAGTACATGGCAGCAAGAGAAGCAGAAACACCCGCCGGGGGGAGGCGCGACTTCATTCGGGAGATCGTCGCGTCGGACCTCGATTCCGGACGGCACGAGCATATTGTCACCCGTTTCCCCCCCGAGCCGAACGGCTACCTGCATATCGGCCATACCAAGGCGTTTTGCCTGAATTTCGGGCTGCCGCTGGAGTTTCCCGGCAAGGCGGTGGTGTCCAGGTGCCACCTGCGCATGGACGACACCAACCCGGCCAAGGAGGAGGTGGAATATGTCGAGTCGATCAAGGAGGACATCCGCTGGATGGGCTTCGACTGGGGTGAGCACTTCTATTTCACTTCCGACTACTACGAGCAACTGCATGGCTTCGCAGTCGGGTTGATCGAGAAAGGGCTTGCCTACGTCGACTCCCTGAGCAGTGAGGAAATTCGCTCGATGAAGGGCAGCGACAGGGAGCCGGGACAAAATTCGCCATTCCGGGATCGTCCAGTGGAGGAGAATCTGGATCTGTTCGCCCGCATGCGGGCCGGAGAGTTCGAGGAGGGAGCGCATGTGCTACGGGCGAGGATCGACATGGCCCATCCGAATTTTCACATGAGGGATCCGGTGATCTATCGCATTCTCAAGATTGAGCACCATCGCACCGGCAACGACTGGTGCATCTACCCGCTCTATGATTTTGCCCATCCCTTGAGCGACGCTTTGGAGGGGATCACCCACAGCCTCTGCTCATTGGAGTTCGAAAACCACCGTCCCCTCTATGACTGGTTCGTCGCCAACACCTCGGTGCCCCATACACCGAGGCAGATCGAGTTCGCCCGGCTCAACCTGAGCTACACGGTGATGAGCAAGCGCAAGTTGCTGCGCCTGGTGAAGGAGGGCTACGTGAGCGGTTGGGATGATCCCCGCATGCCGACACTTTCCGGGATGCGCAGGCTGGGTTACACGCCGGCGGCGATCCGCAAGTTTATCGCCACGATCGGGCTCACCAAGGCCAACAGCCTCACTGACCTGGCCCTGCTCGAGCACTGCGTGCGCGAGGATCTCAATGCCACCTCGCCCCGGGTGATGGCCGTGCTTGATCCGCTCAAGGTGACGATCACCAACTACCCGGAGGGAGGAGCCGAGCTGGTTTCCTGCGTGAACAACCCGGAGGACGAGGGCGAGGGAACCCGCGAGGTTCCCTTCTCTGCAACTCTCTATATCGAGAGGGAAGACTTTCGCGAGGAGGCACCACGTAACTTCTTCCGCCTTAAACCGGGCAAGGAGGTCCGACTGCTGAATTCCTACGTCATCCGGTGCGACGAGGTGGTCAAGGATGCTGAAGGTCGCATTGTGGAACTGCTGTGCAGCTACGACCCGCAGACACTGGGTGCCAATCCGGTCGATGGTCGCAAGGTCAAGGGTGTGCTGCACTGGGTCAGTGCCTGGCATGCCCGCGATGTCGAGGTCAGGCTGTATGACCGGTTGTTCCGGAGCGAACAACCCGAAGCCAGCGGCGAGGATTTCGTCGAAGACCTCAACCCGGGATCCTTGCAAGTCATCACGGCGAAGGCCGAGCCTCTGATCGCCGGGGAGCGCTGGCAACCCGGAACGCGGGTGCAGTTCAGCAGGCTGGGATATTTCTGCGCTGATCGTGAGAGCACAGCCGATGCTCCGGTTTTCAACAGAACGGCAACTTTGAAGGACGGTTGGGCGGGTGTGAACCGGGGTTAGGTTCGTTCAGTATTGCATGCATGCATGCTTGCCGACGCTCTCTGGGTGAAGGAGAAAGCTGCCTGTGGTCGGAAGTTCCAGCAAAAAGGCGGGTGGTGTTCACCCTCAGCGATAGCCCTGTCCTACAGCTGTCTCCTGCGTGTAGCATCGGTGTCATTCGGCACCAGATACAACGGGAATGCCCGGAGACCTTGCTGGGACTTCGGCAAGGGGTTCGTTGTCTCCCATGGCACATGGAATATCGATTTCACGGGAAAAATGTCGGAGGTGTAGACGCATGAGTTTGATGCCGAACACGCTGGTCTCACTGCGCGGTGTAGCGATTAATCCGGCTATATAGCAAGGAAAATAGTGCCCGGGGTCGGTTTACACGTCGCTACGAGAGTGAATGGCGAACGAGCGCATGGCAGCGAGATGTTCCTCGGGTTTTCTGTAGCGTCCCTTCAGCGGAGGCTCTCGTAGAGTAACGTGATCCCTGACCTGAGGCAGGCGCAGATGATGAGGGTTTTTTGCGGAGTATCCAGCGGGACGTGGCCGGATCACAAGTCGCGTTTCGTGCGTGACTAAATCAAGTCCTCGTCAAGGTATTCAAAACCGAGCTCGTCGAGCGAAGCGGCCAACTGATCTGCTGCCTGTTCATCTGCGCCCGCTGTGACCCGGAGAATGATTGATTGAACAAGACCTTCGAAATCTGTTTCCAGAACAAGTCGCTCCGTGTCATCGAGGATGATTTCCGGGGCTTCCGCCACCTCGGTCAGAGCTGCATTGAATCCATTGCGAATGAGAGCCTCGCAGAGCTCGTTCGCGGTGAGAAGATCACCATCGGGGTCGGTTGATTGAAAGGTGAGATCCATAATTTCCAGTATTTGTCAGAGTTTGTTGGGGCGCAATGTTCTATCTTGAGTTCAACGAAGCCATTTCGGTATCTTGCTCCCCGCGATTACCAGGGTGAACTCCCCCTTGCTGCTGCCTGCCAAGAGGGTTTCGAGAGCCTGCGCCGCCGGACCGTGAATGAATTGCTCGAATTTTTTGGTGAGTTCCCGCGCAATACAGATCGGGCGATCCGGTGCCAGAGAGGCGAGGGTCTCGAGGGTTTTTCGAATACGATGTGGCGACTCGAAGTAGACGGAAGTGTATTCGGCTTCGATTGCACGAATAAGTTCCCTTTCTCTTTGTCCGCTCCGGTTGGGCAGAAAGCCTCCGAAAAAGAACCGGTCTGCCGGGAGTCCGGAACCGGCGAGGGCAGTGAGGACGGCGCTCGCACCCGGTATGACAGTCAATTCGAGACCCTCCCGGATAACGGCATGTATGAGTCGTTGGCCCGGATCGGAGACGGTGGGATACCCCGCGTCGGAGACCAGCACGATCGTTTCCCCTGCACGGAGGCGATCAATCAGGGTCTTCACTCGTGAAGCCTCATTGTGTTCGTGAAGGCTGATGAGCGGACGCTTGATCTCGAGCCTGTTGAGCAGGAGACCGGTATGACGGGTGTCCTCACAGGCAACAAGATCGGCTTGCTCGAATGCCCTCCGCCCGCGCTCTCCCAGATCCCCGAGGTTGCCGATGGGCGTGGCGACGATTTCAAGTCGACCTCCCATTTTCAGACAGGCTACAGGTGCGGCAGGGACATACGAATGATGACACCGCATTTACCATCCTTCACAGATCTTGCTCATGATTTCAGTTGCGACCATGCGGGATGCATCTGAGAGAGCCTGGCGTTCGGCCAACTGAAAGTTGTTGCCGAGAACGCCGAGGTTGCTGTCTCCACTGGCGCTGCCCGTCAGAAGAACATCTCCGGTGCGGAGGTCCTCAACGTAAAAGTCGCAAGAGACGGAGAAATCGAGCTCCCGTGAGACGAGCTGGTTGCCGCGCAGGGACCGGAAAGAGGAGCGGTCGATTTTCCTGATCTTAACGATCAGGGCAGCATCTGCATCGTCTCGCTGCGCGATGCGATAGGTGCCGTCGGACATGAACGCCTTGATCGTGGCATTGGTCATTGGAACCGCGAGCCGCGGTTCCAGTGTCTCATTTACGAACGTTGGAATGGCGAGTGTCTCGATGTGCGTGAAAATCTCTGGTTTGGCGGCACCGAGGCGGTATCCGCTGCACGATGAGAGAAAAACAATGGCCGCGGTAAGGAAGACGATGCCGGAGGCCGGAAGCTGCATGATGGGACCGGGTGGTGGTTGAGAGTCGGCTGTGGCGAGGCGAGCCACGGTGGTGGGACATCGCCTGGGATGTTCGTGATCAACGATCGGTTTCGCTTGTCTCGGGAACGGGTGGGAGGGGCGTTTCCTCCACATGAACTGCATTTTCAGTGTCCTGTTTCGGGGCCGGCGGGAGGAGACTGTTGTCAGCTTCGTTTGAGCTTGTCGGAAGGGAGGCCGGTTGTCCGTTCGGGGAGACAATTTCTGATGGCGGCGAAAGGCGGGGCTCTGGCTTTGCGAGAAGTTTATCCAGATCGGGCGCGCGGGGACCCACGTAACGGGGACTCGCCTTGATCAGGTCGGCTTTAGATGCGTGTGAATGGTTCTGTGAGTCAGCGGCGATGCTGTTCGCGCTAGTTTTTTTTTTTGAAGAGTTTGCAGAGGAAGGGTGTGGTTTGCCACCCTTGGATTGGGAGCGGTTGCGCTCGGCATCTTCATCCACGATTTGGATATCCGAGGGGTTGATGTCTTCGGCGGGTTTGTCGGCGGTCTTGCCAAGCTTTTTCACGCTGCCTGTGATGGCATTCGGAATGACTCGGATCCCATTGATGACCCTGCTGAAGATCCCGGGTTTTTCTTCGGAATCAGCGTCCCGTTCAAAATGAACCTCGAGTTCGCCCTCCTGATCTTCGATGGTCGCGTCGCTCTCAGTCGCCAGGCCTGGTTCAAGTTTGCGGAGCCGTTCCCGGGCCTCCGTATGGAATTCGGAATCAGCTTGCTCGAGAATGTCGCGGTAGTAAATGG
>JBDQJG010000119.1:0-9702 GCA_040263955.1 Verrucomicrobiales bacterium | reverse complement strand
TGGAGTCAAGGAGGCGACTTTTCGGGTCTCGGGAGAAGAGGTGTTTCGATTTTTGAAGTATGAGTCCGGTGTGCACCGGGTGCAGCGGGTGCCGGCGACCGAGACGCAGGGGCGGATTCACACGTCCACGGCCACGGTCGCCGTGTTGCCTGAGGCAGAGGAGATCGATGTGGAGCTCCGGCCGGAGGATCTGAAGATCGAGGCCTGTCGAGCCAGCGGTCCGGGTGGTCAGGGGGTCAACACCACCGACTCGGCGGTTCAGGTCTGGCACCATCCGACAGGTCTTTTCGTCAAGTGCAAGGAGGGGCGCTCTCAGCAGCAGAACAAGGAGCGAGCTCTGCAGATTCTGCGGGCTAAGATTCTTGAACACCGCCAGCAGGAGGAAGCGGCGAAGTATTCCGCGCAGCGCCGGAGCCTGATCGGCAGTGGCGGACGCGAGGAAAAGATCCGAACCTACAATTTTCCGCAGGGCCGGATTACCGATCATCGCATCGGTCTTAGCGTCTACAGTATCGATGCCGTATTGGCCGGAGAGATCACTGAGTTTACCGAGAAGTTACAGGCCGCTGAGATGGCTGAACGCCTCGAAGAGGCTGGCCTGAGTTCCTCATGAAGTGCGGATAGGGGCCACGGAAGGTCATGGATGTACGCGGTTCTCGGATGAAAAGTGTTCTCGATACGATTGTCGCCGGAACCGACTACCTCCGCCACCGCGGAGTGGAGGATGCGCGGTTGAATATGGAACACCTGCTGTCCCGGGTGCTGGGTTGTCGGCGTTTGGATCTCTATCTGCAATTTGATCGTCCGCTCACCGAGGAGGAATTGTCTCCGTGTCGCGAACTGGTCAAGCGCCGGGGTCGGCGCGAACCTCTGCAGCACCTGCTCGGCGATGTCGATTTCATGGGTAGGGAGTTTCTCTGTGACGGTCGGGCCTTGATTCCGCGTCCGGAGACCGAGGTGCTGGTCGAGCGATTGCTTGCAATGTTGCCCGATGAGCGGGGAGATTTCAGCGGCAGCATTTGTGACGTGGGTTGTGGAACCGGTGTGATCGGCCTCAGCCTGGCGGCGCAGTTCGGCAGCGGGTGTGCGGTCACCCTTGTTGATATCTCGCCTGACGCATTGGAGTTGACCGCGGAAAATGTTCGCCGGCTTGATCTTTGTGGCAGCGTTCAACTTTTCGAGGGGGATCTTTTGGCATCTCTGCGCGGCGAAAGTCCCTATGATGTGGTGGTGGCGAATCTTCCCTATGTCGAGAGCGAGCAGATCGAGGCACTGCAGCCTGAGGTTCTTTTTGACCCGATTCTGGCTCTTGATGGCGGCGCCGATGGGCTGGATCTGGTCCGGCGTCTTATCGGGCAGTTGCCGGAGACACTTGGTGAAGGTGGGCTCGTCGCCCTGGAACTGGGATGTGGGCAGGTTGGCACTGTGGGCGAACTGCTGGAGCAGCAGGGATTTCGCGAAATTGTCGCTTTTACCGACCACTCTGGTATCGAGCGTTTCGTGACCGGTCGCCGTGGGTGAAGGCAGAGCGGTTGAGCCGCCACGGCATCCGATGCGGACCTGGGTTTGCTGCCCGATGCGGCAGGACCCGGCTCAGGAGCCGACCAGGGCGGTGATCCTGCGGCAGACCTCTTCCACGTTGCTGCGCGAGTTGAAGGCGGAGATGCGGAAGTAGCCTTCGCCGGCGGCTCCGAATCCGGAGCCGGGAGTGATGACGACCGAGGCCTCTGCAAGCATCCTGTCGAACATTCCCCACGAGTCGATACCTTGCGGGCAGCCGACCCAGACGTAGGGTGCATTGACACCGCCGAAAACGCGCAACCCGACTGCGGCGCATGCTTCCCGAAGCAGTTGGGCATTGCCCATATAGTGGTCGATGAGAGCACCTACCTCCGCCTTGCCCTGATCGCTGAAGAGGGCCTCGGCTCCACGTTGAACCGGGTAGGAAGCTCCGTTGAACTTGGTCGACTGGCGGCGGCTCCAGAGCGGGTGCAGGGCCTGTTGCTCGCCGGATGCAGTTTTGCCTGCGAGATCGTGGGGAACGACCGTGAGACCACAGCGCACTCCGGTGAATCCGCCGCTCTTGGAAAAGGAACGGAACTCGATTGCGCAGGAGCGTGCCCCCGCGATTTCGTAAATGGAGTGGGGGATGCCAGGCTCCCGGATGAATGCCTCGTAGGCGGCATCGTAAAGAATAATCGAGCCGTGTTCGCGGGCGAAGGCGACCCAGGCTTCAAGTTGCTGCCGCGTGGCGGTTGCACCAGTCGGATTATTTGGATAGCAGAGGTAGATGAGATCGACAGGGTGATCGGGAACTGCCGGCACGAAGTCGTTTTCCGCCGTGCAGGGCAGATAGACGAGGCCCTCGTAGCTGCCGTTTTGGCCGGACGGACCGGTATTTCCTGCCATCACGTTGGTGTCGACGTAGACCGGGTAGACCGGATCGGTGATCGCGATGCGGTTGCCGGGTCCAAAGATGTCCAGGATGTTACCGGTGTCGCATTTCGAGCCATCGGAGATAAAAATCTCATCGTCCGCCACATCGATACCGTGAGCGCGGTAGCTGTTTTCCCCGATGGCGGCACGCAGGAAATCGTAGCCCTGCTCCGGGCCGTAGCCGCGGAAGGTAGAGTGTTCCCCGAGTTCGTCGACAGCCGCCTTCATGGCGTCGCGGGCTGCCAGTGGCAGGGGTTCGGTCACATCGCCGATTCCACAACGGATCAACCGCTCGGCTTTATCCGGGTTGGCTGCACTGAATGCGGCAACACGGCGACCGATTTCCGGAAAAAGGTATCCGGCTTGGAGTTTGAGATAGTTGTCGTTGATGCGGGCCATGGCTAGACGATTGAATTTTGGGATCTCTGCTGGTTCCGGGATAGGGATAATGTGGGTTGAAAGATGCCTTTGCGTTCTTTGGCGGTCGGCGCGCAGCCCTGCACAGCAATGGCATGGTTTCTACACCCCGAATGTGGGCGGAAGGTTCCGGGATGCAACCAGCATCTCGTGTTTCGAACGGGAATTCTGCGCCGGGATCCTGCGACGGGGGCGGATGATTCGGGCAGGGAAAAGATCGCTGGTGCCGGCCGACAGGCCTGCACTCCGCAGCATGCGGCCCAGGCAGTGGTGAAATTCGCCGTGTTTTTAAGGCTCCGGGATGCGGTGCGCGGACCCGCGCTGGCAGTTGATCCCTGTTGGTTCGGAAAGATGCAGGATGCACCATATCTTGAAGCGCAGTATTCCCTTACCACATTATCTTGTGGATTTTTGTGATATTGCTTGTCTTTTCGGTGAGTTTGCGTAACAAAAAAGGTAGCTGCGCTTGTTACCAGCATGCCGGTCCACATATTCTCATCATCATGTATCTCAAGAGTCTCGCCCTTCAGGGTTTCAAGTCCTTTCTCGATAAGACGAAGATTGAATTTCACCCCGGGGTCACGGGCATCGTGGGGCCGAATGGGTGCGGCAAATCCAATGTGGTGGATGCCATCCGTTGGGTATTGGGGGAGACTTCAGCGAAGGCGCTGCGCGGTGGGGAGATGTCCGATGTCATCTTCAATGGGACAGATCGGCGCAAGCCCGTCGGAATGGCTGAAGTGACCTTGACCTTGGCCGATTGCGAGCAGGCTCTGGGGGTCGATTACAACGAGGTCGCGATCACCCGCAGAGTGCATCGTGATGGCAATTCGGAATACCGGCTCAATGGCGGTAAGTGCCGGCTCAAGGATATTCTCGATCTGCTCATGGATACGGGTATCGGCAGAACAGCCTATTCGATCATGGAGCAGGGTAAGATCGATATGCTGCTCTCCTCGAAGCCGGAGGATCGGCGCGCTGTATTCGAAGAGGCTGCGGGTATTACCAAGTTCAAAAGCCAGAAAAAAGAGGCCCTGCGCAAATTGGACTACACCGAGGCCAACCTCCTGCGCATCGAGGATATTATTGCCGAGGTGAAGCGCCAGATGGGAACACTCCAGCGGCAGGCCCAGAAAGCCAAGCGCTACCAGGCATTGCTGACGGACGTCAAAATACTCGATACGCATCTGGGTCATCGGAAGTTCGAGGAGTTCGGTGCGCATCGGGCGGAACTCGAGAACTCTCTGGCGGCACTCAGGCGCGAATACACCGGTCTGGAGGACACGATTCGCACTGGTGACGATGCCCTGCAGGGGCGGCGTGATGCGCTGCGTCAGCTTGAGCAAGATCTCAACGAGCACCGCGAATTACTCGGGCGCGAAGAGTCGACCATCCAGGCAGCCGAGAGCAGGATCGCTTTCAATGCGGAGCGGGCCCGGGAAATGCAGGAGCTCATTGAGCAGGGTTCCGGTGATCTCGAAGGTTTGGAAAAGCGCCTTGGAGAATCGGAAAAAGAGCTCTCGGATGCAGAGGTGGAGCTGGCAGCGGTGATCGGAAGTCTTACTCAGCAGAGGCAGCAACTCGAAGCGCGCACGCAGGAAGTCAGGAATTTGCGCCTGCAGAGAACTGATCTGGAGGGGGGAAAAAACCGCCTCACCCTGGAACTCAAAAACGCACAGGATGAGTTGATCGCCAGCGCAGCCCGGTTGGAAAGCAGGGAAAATCAGTTGCTTGCCGACAGGGAACGTCTCGGAATTCAGGAGCAGGAAGTGGAGTCGCTGCGGGTGCAGCATGCCGAGAAAAAGTCAAAGTCGGATCATGTGGGAGCAGAGGTTGATGCCCTCGAGAAGCGCGGAGCTTCGAAGTGGGAGGAGCTTACCCAGGGGGAGCAGGTTCATCGGGAGGCGGAAGCGGCTCTCCAGGCTCTGCGTCGCGAGCTGGACGCAATGCGGGGCGAGCACACGGCGAAAGAGAGTCGGCGGGATGTGCTGCGGCAGTTGATTGCAGAAGGAGAGGGACTGCGGGAGGGAACACGGGAAGTATTGAAGGGTTTCGATGATCCCGATTTCATCAAGCAGGGGGTACGAGGTGTACTTGGATCCTTTATCGAGGTGGAAGAGTCCTGTGTGCAGGCTGTCGAGGCGGCGATGGGCAATCTGCTGCAGACAGTGATTGTGGCCGATACGGCGATGGCGGAATCGATTATCGATACGTTGACCGAAAAAGAGCTCGGCAACGTGAGCCTGGTTTCGGAGGATTTCGTCGTGCTGGGCGGTGAAAGCCAGATGCTTACGGTGCCGGGGGGAGCCATCGCCTGGGCACTCGACCGGATCAAGGTGCATGATTCGGTCCGGGGCTTGATGGAGGCGTTGCTTGGCGGAGTACTCATCGTTGAAGATCTTGCGACCGCTCTGCGTTTGAAGCGCGAAATGGGGTGCACTGCGTTTGTCACCCCACGCGGTGATTTTGTTTCTGCAGAGGGCGTGATTTCCGGTGGCCATGGCAAGCAGCAAGGATCAATCCTCGGGCGGGAGAATGAGTTGCGGCGGCTCGAGTCGGAAACCGGGCAACTGGAAATAGCTCTGGGCAAGAAACTTGCGCTGTTCGAGCAACGAGATCAGGAATGCCTCGATCTCCATCAGCAGGTCAAGGAGCTGCGACAGAACTACCAGGAGATACAGAACGAACTGGCGAATCTTGTCGGGGTGAGAACCACCGTGGATGGTGACCTGCAACAGGTTACGAGTCGAATCGATGCGCTCGATTGGGAAATCTCGGAAATTCGCAGCAGGTTGGACGGCGGTGCAGACGGTATCTCAGCGTTGCGGGAGCGGCGTGGTGAATTGCAGGCATTGATTTCCGAGCTCAACAGCAAACTGGAAACAGAAGCCCGGAAGCTCGCGGAGATTGTCCGGCAGGAGGAGGAGATAGCCGAGCATCTCGCCACGCTGAAAACATCATTGGCCGTGGAAGAGCGTGCCAGGGAAGGGCTGGAAGAGCAGAAACGTCCGATTGCACAGCGCCTCGAGGAGTTTCGCTCACTGATCCAGAGGCGTTCGCACGATATCACATCGCATCGCGAGCGCATCCTGCGAGGAAAGCAGGAAAGCAGTGAACTGAATAATCAAATCCAGCAGAGCAGGGAAGAGGCCGGAAGATTGAAGCAGGTGCTGACCGGCTTCGTGAATCAACGATCGACATCCGTTGAAGAGTTGGCTGGCAGTGAGCGTGAGCTGGCTGCTCAGCGTGCGCGGTTGAGTGAAGTCGGAGCGCTCGTCGGCAAGGAAGATGTCGAGGTCGCAAAGGTTGCGCTGCGCATGGAAAACCTCGAGCAGAGTGCCCGTGAACGTTACCAGGTGGAGTTGTCTGCTTTTGAGCCCGACCCTCATACGTTGCTTCTGTGTATTGAGGCAGTGCGCAAAGCCCACGCGAAGACCTCCAGGAGGCAGGCCACAATGGCCGAGCGAAAGCTGGAAGAAGATACGGACAGGGAGAACGAGGCGGCGTGCGATTCTTCCAGGATCGACGCAGGTCAGGATGCTGGCGTCTTTCAAAGTGAGGATGAAGCCGAAGAGGCAGTGGCGGAGGCAATTTCCGGGACCGGGGGAATCGCTGATGGGGCCGGCTTTGTTGCAGATCCTTCAAATCGGCGTGAGCAGGCAGAACATAAGGGAGACGGTGAGCAGCATGCCGAGGTAAATGACCCGCCAGCAGATGGAGAAGACGTGGACCTTTCTGGTGTGGTCGAGGAGGGCCCTGACTGGGCCTTTGTCGAGATGGCCGTTGGAGACTTGCGACGGCGTCTTGATTCCATAGGAGCAGTGAATCTGGATGCCATCGACGAGTTCGAAGAACTGGAAGAGCGGCACAGATTCCTCGTCGAGCAGCATGCCGACCTCGTCAATTCCCGTGAGGAGCTGCTGCGCGTCATCTCGAAGATCAATACGACGACCAAGCAGATGTTTTCCGAGACATTCGAGGCTGTTCGAGCGAATTTCTCGGAGACATTCAAGGAACTTTTCGGTCGGGGAGCCAGAGCGAACCTGATTCTCGTGGATGAAAGCAATCCCTTGGAATCCGGCATCGAAGTGATTGCCAAGCCCCCAGGCAAGAAGCTGCAATCTATCAGCCTGCTTTCGGGTGGCGAGCGCTCGATGACAGCGGTGGCCCTGTTGTTTTCCATCTACATGGTCAAGCCGTCACCTTTCTGTGTGCTCGACGAGTTGGATGCACCGCTGGATGAATCCAATATCTCGCGCTTCCTGAAAATGCTCGATCGTTTTATCGACCAGAGCCAGTTTATCATCGTAACGCACAACAAGCGGACCATGAGACGCGTCGATGTGATGTATGGTATTACCATGGAGGAGTTCGGGGTTTCCAAGCCGGTTGGGATGAGGCTGGAAAAAGGCCGAAGCGAACACACTGACAGGCTGCCATCGGCCAACGCTCAATCTCGGGAAGATGAGGTTCCAGCAGGGGGTTCTGGGGTCGAGGTGTAGCGCTTTACTATGTCGGCTTGAATCGGAGGCCTCTGGGGCGTTGACGTGTTGTATTGCGCGTCGCAGGAATGGTCTTTGCCTTCGGGCTTTGCCACCTGTCTTCGCTGCTTGCGACTCGTCCGGCTGCCACTAACTTTGGAATTTTCCAACCATGTCGGGGTTCTTCCCATATTCGCTCGAACAGGCAATTGTCGTGCTGATGCTTGTCTGGATCTTCGTGGCCTTTCTACGCGAGTGGACCGGTCCGGATCTGGTGGCGATGACTGCCTTCACTGTGTTGATCATTCTTGGTATCGTCGACTCTGATCGAGCCCGGAGCGTTTTCGGCAATCCAGCTCCCATTATTGTGGCATGCATGTTCGTTTTGAGTGCCGCTCTCGAGCGCACGGGAGTCATCGAGAGCCTGGGTCGATGGTTCAGTTCGATTTCTGGAACTGGCCCAACCCGGATTCTGGTGACGCTGATGCTGCTGGTGGCGTTGCTTTCCGGGCTTGTGAACAATACGCCCGTGGTCGTGGTATTTCTGCCGATTGTGCTCGGACTGTGTCGCAGGCTTGACCTGAAGGCTTCACGTTTTCTGATCCCGCTTTCCTACGCGGCAATCGTGGGCGGAACCTGCACGATCATAGGAACTTCGACCAACTTGCTGGCATCCGGGATTGCCGAGGGCATCGGGCGCGAGCAGGGCATCGCCGAGTTGAGGACTTTCGGCATGTTCGAGATCACCAAGCTCGGGATCGTATTTGTCGCCGTCACCATGGTCTACATGCTGACTTTCGGCAGGAAATTGCTTCCCGACAGGGTTACTTTGGCAACCCTTTTCGAGGCGGAGGAAGGAAAGGAGTTCCTGACGCAGGCCGTGGTGAGCAAGGGATCTCCTCTGGAGGGAAAAGCGTTCCCGGCTACACGTCTGGCTCGACTGCGCGGATTGCGTGTCATCGAGATTATCCGTGGCGCAGAGCGGTTGAAAACCGCGCTCAATGAAACGGTCTTTGAAGCAGGAGACTCCATCGTGTTCAAGACCCAGGCGGGAGGAGTGATTGATCTGGCCGAGGAAGATGGCATTTGCATGGGTGCGGAGGATGCACTCGGCCTGCGCGAGGTGAAGACTGAGTCCGCGATCCTCATGGAGGGAATCATTGGTCCGACCTCTACCTTGATCGGACACTCACTCAAGGAGTTGAATTTTCGCCAGCGCTTCGGTGTCATAATCCTTGCCGTTCACCGACGAGGGCAGAACCTTCGAGAGCATTTTCAGGATGTTGATCTCGCCTTTGGTGACACCTTGCTGGTAGAGGGGCCAGTGGAGCAGATGAACAAGCTTTTCCAGGAGCGGGATTTCATCAATTTAAGTCGGCCGCGCGAAGACAAGCTTCGCAGGACCAAGGCACCGCTTGCAGTAATCGCCCTCATTGGCTTCATGGTGCTGGGCGCCAGCACTGACCTGCCGCTGGTCGGTTTGGCATTGGGAGCCGCCCTGCTGACCCTGCTCACCCGCTGCATTGATCCCGCGGAGGCGTATGGTGCAATCGAGTGGAAAGTCATCTTCATGATATTTGGCATGCTGGGGGTTGGCGAGGCACTCGCATCTACGGGAATCGCCTCAGGAGTCTCTGCAGCAGTTGTCGACAGCATTGGCCGATTTGGCCCGCATGTCGTCCTTGCCGGCATCTATTTTCTTGCGGCGGTTCTTACCGAACTGATCAGCAATAATGCGGTCGCTGCCCTGCTGACTCCGATCGCCATTACCGTGGCGATCGACCTGGGCGTTGATCCAAGGCCGTTTGTCGTGGCGGTCATGTTCGGTTCCAGCGCGAGTTTCGCTACTCCGATTGGTTACCAGACAAACACCTACGTGTTCGGTGCCGGCGGATACAAGTTTTCCGATTTTCCGAGAGTCGGCTTGCCCTTGACCTTGATTCTCTGGTGTGTCGCCAGTCTTCTGATCCCAGTGTTCTGGCCGTTGTAAGAACCTCGACCGGCACCTTATGGCAATCGAAGCGAGAATAGAGACTAAGTCGTCATATTTTCAGGTTGCGGGATGAGAAGGGAGGACGTATGAAGTGCCGCGTTTGGACTTCGCGTATTCAAGGTAATGAGGATATCGCGTCTGAAATTGGAACGCTCCGAGGACTCAAACCCAATCTGATCATGCCAACAAAAAAGACTTCAAAAAAGGTAGCTTCCAAGAAAGCACCCGCCAAGAAAGCACCCGCCAAGAAAGCGCCGGTGAAAAAAGCACCTGCTAAGAAAGCACCCGCGAAGAAGGCGCCGGTGAAAAAGGCACCCGCTAAGAAAGCACCCGCGAAGAAGGCCCCGGTGAAGAAAGCACCTGCGAAGAAGGCTC
>JBDQJG010000118.1:0-9832 GCA_040263955.1 Verrucomicrobiales bacterium | reverse complement strand
TGTCGGAGAGTTCTTCGGTGGCCGTGCCGAGACTTCCGGTCAGGCTGAAGCTGGGGAAAACCGCCAATTCGGCCTCACGAATCCGCTGTCCCTGGGAGGCGAGACGACGCTCTGCCGCCTGGATATCCGGCCGCCTCGCGAGCAGTTCCGAGGGCAGGCCAGCCGGTGGAAAAACAGGGGCAGCAGGAAGCACCGCCGCTCCTGACATCTCCCCCTTCGGATACCGACCCAGCAGCACCTCCAGCTGCCTTTGCAAGCGCGCAATTCCTTCCTTCCTCGATGCTGCACCGGCTTTCGCCACCAGGGTGTCGGAGCGCGCCAGGCGCAGTTGCGCCCCGGTGGCACCGCTGTCATGTCCGCCTGTTTCAAATCGGTCGCGCACCGCCTTCTCGGTTGCACGGTAACTCGACTCGGTTTCCTCGGCGAGTGCCAGCTGCATGCGTGCCTCGGCCAGCGCGAACCAGGTCTTGGCCACCCGAGCTGCCAGCGAGGCATGCACCCCGCGCAATTGCGCTCCGGTGGCCTGCGCCTCGCCCAACGCGGCAGAGGCACCGGCACGCATGCGCCCCCACAGGTCAATCTCCCAGTTGACATCCAGCGCAAGCCCGGAGGAATCCGTGATGTTGGAAAAAACCCCATCAGTGGCTCCTCCGAAAGGAAATCCGATAAAATTTCTTTTCTGCCGATTGCCATCGAACCGAGCGTTCGAGGTAGGATTCATGGGCACACCGGCGAGGCGCGCATTTTGATACGCCACCTCCAATCGGGCGGCCGCCACTTCGAGGTCCGGACTCGAGGCCAAGGCCTCGGCAACAGCCGCTGACAGGCCTGCATCCTCGAAACGATCAATCCAGTGATGATCGACTCCCGCCGAGGCAATCTTCGATGCACCCCACGAGGCCGGCAGTTGCAGCCCCCCGTCGTCATCCGTCATCAGATCCGCAAGCGCATCCGGAGGTGGACTGACCGCACAGCAGGAAAGCGCCACCGCGTGAACCCCGATCAACGCCATCCGCAGAACAGTTACCCGGCAATCTTTATTCATGAGACAGGTGCACGGAATCCCGCGCTGCAGAAATCAACGACATAATCGAGCAGTTCGTCGTGCCCCGGTCGTCCCGAACGTCCGCCGCTGATGCGGTGGAGGCTGTCGTGATGCAGCAACGTCTGGGCAAGCACGCCGAAGGTGAAGTGCAGCCTCCACAGCACCTGCTGCTCGGGCAGATGCGGCAGGGTACGCACCACGGCACCGGTAAAGCGCGCCGCGAATACCTCCGTCTTCGGCAAAGCGGTTTCCGGCATCCGGTAGCCCGGTTCCGCCATGCAGCGGCCCATGAGCTTGAGGAATGCCTCCCCGCACAGTGGCGCATCCGAGGTCGCACGCTCGATGACCGGTAGCATGAACGCTTTCAGAATGGCCTCGATCGACAGGCCTTCTTTGTTTCCAGATTGTGATTCCAACTCATCGAGGAGTTCGAGTCGGCGGTCCATGATCGGATCGAGGCAGCTCAGGATCAACGAGTCGATCAATCCCTCCTTGGAGCCGAAGTGATACCCTACCGCCGCGAGGTTCACGCCCGCAGCGCGCGTCAACTCGCGCAGCGAAATCAACTCGAATCCATGCTCGGCAAAGGCGCCCATAGCAGCTTCCAACAAGCGTTGCCGCGTGTCACGATCGGCGTGCGCGTCTATTGCTTCCGAATTCAACATCAATTCATACATTCGTTTTAAACATACGTTCGTTCAAGTCGGATCGTTGCTTTTTTCCCGCACTTCAGACTATTTTCGCATTCTGCGGAGCCTTGACTTCTGCGCCGGGGCGACGGATGCGTTGCCTGATGCGTATTCTTTCCGGAATCCAACCCACTGGCCTGCTTCACCTGGGCAATTACTTCGGCATGATGGAGCCGTCGATTCGTCTGCAGGACGAGGGCGAGGCCCTCTACTTCATCGCCGACCTGCACGCCCTGACCACCGTGCGCGACCCGGCAAAGTTGCGGCTGCACTCGATGGAGATGGCGATCGATTTCCTCGCCTGCGGCCTCGATCCGGCACGCGCCACGCTGTTCCGGCAATCAGATATTCCCGAGGTCACCGAACTGGCATGGATCTTGAGCACAGTGACTCCCATGGGACTGCTCAAGCGCTGCCACTCTTTCAAGGACAAGACCGGGAAAGGCATGGAGGCGACCCACGGACTGTTCAGTTACCCCGTGCTGATGGCGGCGGACATCGTGCTCTACGACAGTGATATCGTGCCGGTGGGAAGCGACCAGAAACAGCATCTCGAGGTAACGCGGGATCTGGTCGTGAAGGTAAATGAATCCTACGGAGAGGGAACCCTGCGCCTGCCGGAGCCACGAATCCAGGAGAATACCGCAGCTGTTCCCGGCCTCGATGGCCAGAAAATGAGCAAGTCCTACGACAACACCCTGCCCGTGTTTGGCGAGCAGGGACCGACACGCAAGGCGATCATGCGCATCCCGACCGATTCGACACCGGTTGAATCTCCCAAGCCGACCGACGACTCGATCATCCTGGCACTGTATCGGCTGCTGGCAGGAAACGACGAATATGATCGCATGATTGCCGCATTCCGTGCCGGAGGCACTGGCTACGGGGATTTCAAAAAACAACTGTCCGAGGCCTACCACGACTACTTCGCGCCGCTTCGGGCGCGCCGCGCGGAGATTGCCTCCGATCCGGGTGAAGTCGAACGCATCCTCACCGAGGCAGCATCACGGGCGCGCGCAATTGCCGTACCGGTCATGGAACGGGTGCGCAAGGCGGTTGGCCTGCGCTGACCTGACCCTGAATCGGTCAGCTGTTTGACAGAACGCTGCAACCGGATAGGTTGATCCTGCTCAACAGGGAGGCCACTCCGGTTGGATTGGAACAAAGGTACATTGCAAAGAAAATGAGCGATAACTACAGCGAGGACCCGCAAGGCGGGGCAGGAAAAGGATCCGCTCTCCATACGGAGAAAATCATCACCGACCGAAAAACCTTCTTTCTCGATCTGAAAGAGAACGAGCGGGGACGATTCATCAAGATCACCGAGGACGTGCGGGGAAGGAGAGACACGATCATGGTCCCCATCGAGGCGGTAAACGAATTTCTCGATGCCCTCGAAAACATCGTCGAGGCCGACGAAAAGTCACACTGAGTCAGCCCAGGCACTACCGTGCTCTACCGTGCTCTACTGTGCATACGATGCATTCCTGCACGGCACCGTGAGGGGCCATGCGTCAACTCGCGGCGCCTCAGGTTGGCAACATCGTGATCAACAGCTTCGCCCCATCGGATGAGGCCACTATCGGGCGTGCCTGCAATCCAGCGGAGGCCGGCATGACCCGGAAGTCACCGGGGGCGAGTTGCTGACCGCCTAGGAAGACGCCTCCCTCGACCACTCCGATCACGCAGAATTCCCCAGCCTCAAGGCAGATGCGCCCGGTTCCGGGTGCCATGTCCCAGAGCTCTACCTTGAAATAGACGCAATCGACCAACACCTCGCCGCTCTTCTCTCCCAGTGTCGGTTCGTGATCCCCGAAGTCGATGCTGGCCATCGAAGCCTCCAGGTGCAGTTCCCTCGGTTTTCCGTCAAGCCCGGTGCGGTTCCAGTCGAAAACCCGGTAGGTCGTATCGCTGTTCTGCTGGACTTCGAAAATCACCAGCCCCCCACCGATGGCATGCACCCGACCACTGGGGATCATAATGAAGTCTCCGGGCTTCGGGTCGATGACATGAATGCACTCGGCGGCGCGCCCCTGCGTCACCGCATGCTCGAAACCTGCCCGCGTTACCCCGGGTTGTAATCCAACGGAGATCCTCGCTCCCGGGTCGGCTTGCGCCACCCACCACATCTCGGTTTTCGCTTCTCCCCCCAGCTGCTCGGCCTGTTCTGCAGATGGATGCACCTGCAGGGAAAGGTCTTCCCGGCAATCGAGTATTTTGATCAGGATGGGAAACCTGTCGGCCTCGACACGCAACCCGGCCGCACCGAACACCTCTTCGCGATGATCGCGCCACAGCGTCTGCAGAGACACTCCGTCGCACCCCTCCCCCGCTCCTGCCACCACCGACATCGCCTCATCGCGATCGCATACCTCCCAGGATTCGCCATAGGGGGTAGATGATTCAGGCAGCGTCTTGCCGAAGTCAGTCTCCAGCCTGCGCCCGCCCCAAACGCGCTGCTGGTAGACCGGCGCAAACCCAAACGTCCGGTCCCAACCAATCCTTTCGTGTGTTTTTTCCATATTCTTTTCCTGTAGTCCAAGCGCGTCCCTCGCCCGCACCCAGGCGGATAGATCATCGACATCCTCCCGTTTGTCCAGAACAGCCACATTCAAACCTGTAGATGCTGCCGCCTCCAGGCTCGCTTCCAAGGTCCGCGCTGAGCTCCAGGGAATACTGTCGCCAAACAGCCGCTCCTGCGGCGCTGCAAGCCCGACGAGGTAGTAACCACCGTCGAGAGTGGGCCCGAAAACCACATCTCTGCCCCGATCGAGGCAACCTGCGGCTTCTCGGTAGACTTCCGGCTCCAGATACGGGCAATCGGCACCAACCGCGATCACCTTGCCCGCTCCCCGCGCGAAAAGTGTCCCGGTCGCCTGCCCGAGCCGCTGCCCCAAATCGGCGACTTCCACTTGCGGTATCCAGACAACTTCCTCGCAGGCGCGCCCTGCCACCTCGAGATGTGGTCGCAACCACCGACTGATTGCATCTTCTCCCACCGAAGCCGGCGCATAGGCCACACAGAGCGGAAATTCAGCAGGGAGGTGCTCAAAAACCCGTGCAACCAGCGCCCGATACACAGTCGCTGCAGCCGCATCACCGATTTCCCTGGCCAAGCGGGTCTTGACTCGGCCGGATTCGGGAAACTTCAAAAAAACCTGGATATACGCATCTTCCATCTGAATTTTATTTTCCAAAATTAGTGGATGCGCCTGATTATCAAGTTATCTATACTGTCAAGACCTTTCCTGTTCATCTGCAGGCACAGTGACCTGTTCACTCAAAAAAGGGAAGTACTGATCGCGTTTTCATGGCAACACAGAAAAAATCCGCCAGGCTCCGGGAGCGAAAACCAGCAACTACCGGGGAACACAGTGCCATGGGCGAGGTTGCAGGTATTATCCTGCTGGGTTGCGGCCTGCTCCACTTTCTCGCTCTTGCCTCCTTCAATGCATACGACCTGCCGACCTGGGCGCGCATCAGCCCGGCCACCCAACCAAACGACCCAGTCCAGAACCTGATCGGTCCCACTGGTGCCATTCTCGCGGGCTACTCTCTGTTTGCTTTCGGTGTCGCTGCCTACCTCATCCCGATCGGATTCATCTGGTTCGGAATTTCAAAGCTCAGCTCGCGCCTGCCGTTATCTTACAAAACCGCCGGGGGCTTCCTGCTGTTTCTTCTCTCAGGAGCCTGCCTCGCACAAATCCAACCTTTTTTCTTTGAAAACTGGCAGAATGATCTCTCCTCACTGGGTCCCGGAGGCGGTGCCGGCTATTTCCTGGGCGAGCGCCTGGCCGTCGGTATCATCGGACAGATCGGAGCCCTGATTCTGCTTCTCGTGATCTACACCACCGGACTCGTCATGATGACCGGTATGCACCCCGTGGCCTTCCTGGTAGCAACCCGAAAAGGCCTTCCGGGAGCAATCGCCGCAACCGGTCGCTGTCTTGCCGGTCTGGCTCGCGGCCTGCTGCGTCTCGCAACCGGCGCCGGCAAGAAGGCCGCAACCCCCGAGACGACCACAGCCAGAAGAAAAGCCACGCCTGAACCGAAGCTAGACACCGTGCCGGAGCCCGAGCCGGAAGTTGCCTCTGGCAGTGAACTGCCCGAACCCAAGATCATTGACGCTTCCGCGCCACGACGGGCAGAGGATGACAAAAAACGGAAGAAAAAAACCCTCGCAGAACTGCGCAAGGAACTGCACGAGCGAAAAAAGAGCAAGCCTGTTACCAACAATCCAACTCCCAGTCTCGCGGAAGCCTTCAGCGACTTCGAGCTTCCGCCCCTGGATATTCTGCACTTCGCGGAGAACGATGAGTCGGATACAGATTCCGCAGCCGACAAGGCGGCCCTCTGGGAGACCCAGACCACCATCGTCAAAACACTGGCGACTTTCGGAGTCAAGGTCAGCCCGGGAGATATCACCAAGGGGCCGACTATCACCCGCTTCGAGGTCTACCCCAGCGAGGGCCTGCGGGTCAACCGGATCACCGCGCTCGAGCAGGACATTGCCCTCGCAACGAAAGCCGAGGCGATCAATATTCTCGCGCCCATTCCGGGTCGGTCCACGGTCGGCATTGAAATTGCCAACAACAACAAGATTGCCGTCACCCTGCGCGAACTCCTGGAGGATCCTGCGTTCGCAAAAAGTAAAGCACGCATCCCGCTTGCTCTCGGGAAAGATGTCTACGGCAAAACGATCGTCGGCGATCTGGCCGCCATGCCCCACCTGCTGGTCTCTGGTGCCACCGGAGCCGGCAAGTCCGTTTGTATCAACAGCATTATCGCCAGCCTGCTCTATCGCTTCACCCCGGAGGAGATGCGTTTCATTATGGTCGATCCAAAGGTTGTTGAAATGCAAGCCTACCAGGAGCTTCCGCATCTCGCTATACCGCTGGTAACCGAACCGAAGAAGGTGCTCCTTGCCCTGCGCTGGGTGGTCAAGGAAATGGAAAATCGCTACCAGATGTTCAAGCGGATCGGCGTCAAGGACTTCGACAATTTCAACAAGCATCAGACCAAGAGCCGCGAAACTGCTGCCCAGCAAACTGGCAAAGAGTTCGCAAGAGGCGAAAATTCGCCCGCACTTTCCCAGCAGACCAGTGCTCGAGGCTTGGCAGGCATCACCGCTGAGGGAGATATTGAACTGGAGGAAGCTGCTCTGGCTGCCCACCCCGTGCGGTTAAACGCCGATGGTGCTGCCGATTACGCACCTCCTCCGGCGCCAACAGCAGAGGAAGAAGAGCTGCCCCTGCCGGACAGCCTGCCTTACGTGGTCGTGATTATCGACGAACTGGCTGACCTGATGGACACGGCACCCGCGGATGTCGAAATGAATATCGTCCGCATCGCGCAGATGGCGCGCGCTGCAGGCATCCACCTCATCCTCGCCACCCAGACACCGCGGGCAGAGGTCATTACCGGAAGAATCCGCGCCAACGTGCCGACCAAGATCGCCTTCCGCGTTTCCTCAGGGCTCGAGAGTCGCGTCATCCTGGACACCAAGGGAGCCGAGCGCCTGGTTGGCAAAGGCGACATGCTCTACCTGGCACCCGGCGCGGCCACGCTGACCCGTGCCCAAGGCGCACTGGTCACGGAAGACGAGATCCGTGATCTGGTGACCTACCTCACCGAGCAGGCATCTCCCGTGTTCGAAGCAGCAATCACCGAATCAATCGAAAACGGCGCCCTCGAGGAGGAAGAAGATATCACCGATGAGGACGAAGAGACCCTGGAGAAGTGCTTCGAAGTCATCCGCCAGGAGGGCAAGGCGTCTGCATCCATGCTCCAGCGACGTCTGCGCCTCGGTTACAACCGCGCCTCCCGCATGATGGATATCATGGAATCCCGGGGAATCGTCGGCCCTGGAGATGGCGCCAGGCCGAGAGAGATCCTCATCGACCTCAATGGCGAACTCGACTAAAGCTCAAGAGCACAGGGTAACCTGCGTAACGCTCAAACATGCTCACCAGTCAAGTGGCGCACCCTGCAGGATTCGAACCTGCGACCGTCGGATTAGAAATCCGATGCTCTATCCAACTGAGCTAAGGGTGCTTTGATGTGTATCCGTTCTTGACTGACGGGACCCGATCGCCCCGGACTACCTGCGTTCTATATGACACTTGGCGCAATAGTAAAGGCCCGAAAAATCAACCCCACAGGTCGGGAAAGCCCGGGTAGCACCATGTCAAATACAACCCTCACGATGCCGGAAACCCAGCACCAGTCGAGACCATTCGTATTTTCCCTGACTCTGCCCATCCTGCGCGAATCCCATGCGCTCTATGCTTTTCTTGCCTTCTGCGTCACACATGGAGCAAGGTAAAAACACAGCGCCATCACCACGTAAGCCACTGCAAACCGCCACGGCACCCGTGCAAAGGCCTCTTTGTCTCCGCCCACGCCCTGCCAGAACGACGAGGTATCCATGACCGTGTCCGCCGTCGTCCATTGATAGGCGTGCATCAAGCCCGTCGCAGACAAACCAGCTGCCACCAAGCACCACAGGGCCGCCTGCCGAAACTTCTGCTCGATCACGCACACCGTCACCGACGCCAGAATCATCGACAGAAAAATAAAGCCCTGCTCGATCGCAAACGCTCCGTCGATCCAGATATCCTTCTGCTGAAACGCGGGAATTAGATCCGCACTAAACGGTTTCTCCGGCGTTCCAATTCCGCCGACCTGCAATGCCATCTTCACAAGAAAAACACCCCACGCCGCGATTCCGGGCAGCAAACCGAGCACAACGGCCGGCGCATGCGAGCGCGGGGTCGCTTCAAAGGCCTGGGCAGCGATCACAATCCCGATCCAAAGAACGATCGCCATACCGGCATCGATCGGCACAACATAGGAAATCCACGCCAGCGTACCGGTAAGACAGACCACTGTCATAAAGATCGCATTGAGAATCGAATATCCCGCCCGTGCTCCCATTGCCTTCCATCCCGGATGCCCGATATAAATGGTAGTGGGAAAACAGGACCCGAAGCAGGCCGCGGCCACCGTACCCAACCCATTGACCGCCAACGAAGGTGCCGTGGGATAGGCATCCCCTGCCGCCTCCGCCGATTCGATGTTCTGCAGTGAGCCGATCACATTGAAAATCCCCATCGGCACGATCACCGCGACATACGTCAGCAGGTGCCCACCTGAAAGTGCCTCGGCAAGCGCATCGAATACAGGAATCGGCACAAAAAGATCGGGTCCCGAAGGTCGCGGCCCATCCGGTGGGCACAAGCCGGTGATCCACGCCAACAGCGTGCCAAGCGCAACAGCGACGAGACCGCCAGGCAGGCTGCCCTTGAAACGTAGTCGACCGAAATAGGTCAGCAGGATAATTGCAAGCGTAGCCAAGCCCACGATGGGATGCGCAAAGGTGCGAAACAGAAAGCCGAGCGCGATGAAGGTCACCGCGATCCCAGCCAGCGTCGACAGGAGAGCCGCGCGCGGCGTGGCTCTGCGAATTTTCTCGGCAATCAAAGCGCCTGCCAATTCAATTACGCCTGAGCCGAGACAGGCCAGCAACCCCGCCTGCCATGCCACCCTGCTCGGGTCTTGCGCACCGGCCGCCTCGGCCGCCAGTTTCGCCGGAAGCATGACCAGAAACACAAAACCGATCAGTGAAACCGTATTGATACCATACGGCAAGGCGCACACGTCGCTTCGCCCGCTTCCCTGTGCAAGCCGCCTTGCCTGCCAGGCATAATACAGATTGCCGACCAGAAGAGAAACCGCCACACCCGGCATGATCCGACCCAGCACGAGCGCCTGATCAAAGCCCAGGACAAATTGACAAAGCGCCCCGATGAGCAGCATCTGGATCAGGTTATCCAGAGCAAGTCCGAAAAATCCGTCGATATCACCCCTGACAATCCACTTCATTACCCACGAGGATGCGCAGTTACCGCTGGATTGTCAATCCTACCGCTGCCACGCCATGCACCGGTAGGATTTCGGTCCAGTGAAACCGGCCCAATCCGATCGCGGCAAGTGGACCCACGGCTCAAAACCAAAAAAAAGCTGCCGGAGTTCAATGAACCCCGGCAGCTGCAAAAATAAGCACTTGTTCTGGATTACCAGCAACCCCAGCCATGAC
>JBDQJG010000117.1:0-10001 GCA_040263955.1 Verrucomicrobiales bacterium | reverse complement strand
TCGGTCTTCTGATTTAGGGAAGCCGGCTCCGGCCGACAGGATTCGTCTTCCCGATTGTCACTGTAACCTCTCGCTCCTCAGCCCGGACACCCGGCCTTGAAGCCAGCCTGTTGGTGTTTGCCCCCCACCGTAACAGGCGTCGGATGAGGGACATGCAGCGCTTAGGCTGCGAGTGCTAGTGCAGGTTCTTCGTTAGCATTTATGTTTTGAACCGGCGATTTACGAGGCCAACGGCTCATCCTCGGCATGCAACCCGGGCCTAAGACTATCAGTCGAAGCCAAAACGCCCCCAGTTAAACTTTCTTATTTTACCTTCAAATCGAGCGAATGCAACTCGGCAGAAACGCCGCCGACAATTGACTTATCGGCAGCCAGCCAGCCAGCTTGATCGAATCAATGAGGCATGCGATCAGCCTCCAGTTCTCGGACCTTTCTTCTTTTTCTTGGCCGACTCTGCACCGGAACCGCCTGCCATCGGCAGCCCACCCAGTCCGCGCGTCACTTTCCCGGCTGCCCTGCCTCCGCCCCGGGAAACTTGCTCGAGCACCGGATCAGGCTGGCGCTTCATCAACCAGGTCTGAAAAATCGAGAAAATATTCTGAGTCGTCCAATATAGCGCCAGCGCGGAGGCGAAGTTGTAACAGAAAACCAGGAACATCAGCGGCATGAACATGAAGATGCGCTGCTGCATTTTGTCACCGGCCTTCGGCGCTATGGCCATCTGCAGAAACATGGTCGCGCCCATCAAAAGCGGCAACGGATTGAGCGGCAGCCCGGCGATAGTCGCCACTGTGTCAGGCATGGACAAATCGTGCGCCCAGAACCAACTCGCTCCCCGTAACTCGGCGGCGGACTGCAGCATGCGATAAAAACCGAAGAATATGGGGATCTGGAAAAAGATCGGCAAACACCCGCCCATCGGATTGACACCGTAATCCTTGTACAACTTCATCACCTCCAGATTCATCTTCTGCGGCTCGTCCTTGTATTTCTCACGCAGTTCGACCATTTTCGGCTGCAGTAGCGACATCCGCTTCATGGTGCGCTGCGACTTGGCATGCAAAGGCCAGATAATGATCCGGATGATGAATGTCATGATCACGATCGACCACCCCCAATTGGGTACGTAATCGTGAATCAAGGTGGTCAACCACATCAGGAACTTGCTGATCGGGCTGAAGAAACCGTAAAACATGGCATTCTCGCGCTGATCGCCTAATCGCGCCAGCCGCCGATACTCCTTGGGGCCAGTATACAGCTGGTAGTCCAGGGCGATCGTATCGCCGGGCTGCAGGCGATGATCGCCAAGCGACAGCCCCGCCTGCACCGCCTTCGGCACAGCGCTCGAGTCGGGGTCGACCTCCTCGTCACCGGCCAGTGTCGAGACGAAACTCCTGCCCCAGATCTTTGATGCTTGAGGTTTTACAGGCCGCAACAGGATCGAGTAGAACTGATTCATGGTGCCCGCCCACTCGGCCTTGGCGATCGACTCGACAATCTCCGAGCGCGGACCACTGAATTTCATGAATAGAAAACCCGAACCATCAAAATCTGTGGCATCGTGTTGCTCGGGCTCTCCATCATCCTGCCAGAAAAACGCCGGCTTGATCCACTCGGTCCTCTGCAAAGGCGACGCAGCTCCGATGTAAGCGTGCAGGTCGGCCAGATCAAAAGCCGCCGAGCTTGTGTTTCGGATTGCCAGGCCGACCTCGATCACGTGCTCATCAGCTGCCTCACCACCGGCAAGCGCGAAGGTCTTTTTCACCAGGACACCAGCCGCGATCTCACCCTCGAAAACAACTCCCCTGTCATCGGCTACAACTGTCCGGAACTGCGTCAGAATCGGCTCCCGGCTGCCCGCGCCGATCGCCATGATCGGTGCCCTTCCCTCCCTGTTCAATACGATGTTTGCCCCCGCTTCCTCATGGGCCAGCAACCTGACTTCCTTGATCCCCCCACCGCGATTCGTGAAGACATACTCAATATCTCCAGCTTTCAAGGTGACGAGTTCCTCGGGGGTTTCCTCAACCACCGGGGCTTCCTGCCCGCCCTCGGTGGAGGTGCCGGGCAACTCTTGAATTTCCGGCGTCTTCGCGACTCCGCCCAAGGGTGATCCATTACCCGGCGATACATTCTCTCCCGCCGCCTCGGCTGCCAGTCGACGCGCCTCCATCTCCTGGCGATAGGCCGCATTGCGTTTTGACACCTGCGACTGGTGCCAGAAGAGAGCCACAAGGCACAACAGAACAACGATCCAAGCTTTTCTGTCCATGATTGATCGGTGAATTGAAAATCTAAAACAATGCTTTCGGCGACAGGCCACGGGGCCCAACGCAACCGACAACCTTCTGCCTCACTCCGGCACCGGATCGTGGCCGCAGCCGCCCCACGGATGACACCGCAACAACCTGCGCAAGGCCATCCATCCACCTCGCAGGCACCCGTGCCTGCGCACCGCCCCGAGGGCATACTCCGAACAACTCGGCTCGAAACGACAACCAATCGCAGGTCCACCGATAAAGTGAATCAAAGGGGAAACCACCAGTTGATAAAACCGGATCAGCCAACAAAGCAAGGTCTTCACTGCTCCTCCTCCCAGCTGCTCGCAAGGATGATTCCAAGCTTGCTCGCAAGCCCTGCCCAATCTTCGGCCAACTCTCTATAAGTTGCCCGGGATGCATTGTAGCGCGCGACGGTAACAACCCGGCCGCCCTGCCCGGCACGCAGCTCTTGCCCACTGCTCCGCACGATCGCCCGGAGCCTCCGGCGCACCTGATTACGCACCACAGCGTTGCCCAACCGCTTGGTGGTAATGAAACCGAAACGATAGTCCTCGGCCACATGGCCTTCCAGAAATCCGAGAACCAGGAAACGACCGGCCGCACTCTGGCCGGAACTCCTGACAGAACGAAACTCACTGCCTTGAAGAAGGCGACGTGTGCGTGGCAGGCGCATGGACCTCGCAGTGTCGGCGCGGGCTGCCACTCTGGCAAGAATCGACAAAAGGCTCCCCCGGAAACGGACATGGTATTTCCTTCCCGTCGGGAAAGACCATTGAGCCTAGCTGTGCCGATGACGCCGATACGCCAGATCCGCTCCTTTCGGGATGAGGCGACGACGCCCTTTCTGGCGACGGCGGCGGATAAGATCACGCCCCTGCTTAGTTGCCATGCGTGCACGAAATCCGTGCTGGCGTTTGCGAGAGCATTTTGATGGCTGATACGTGCGTTTCATCGGTCGTGCAAAAAAAGGTAATGGGGAAAAAGAAGCAGGGTTGGTTCCACCACCGGCGGAAAGGGCGCACATACTACCCGCAACAGTCACCTTGTCAACGCCATCACTGCGCGATCTGATCCTTAAAGATTTTCTCCTGTTTTACCGATACAAGCCGGGCATCAACTCATCATTCCGGCTGAAATTTCCGACCCGCAAATTTCAGCCTCTCGAAATACCCGAAAAACTACCTTGGCAATTCTCCCTAAAAAACCTTCTTCCCCGCTTGCCAGACCTCTTTGTTGTGCTATGAATCCTGCCCGCTCGCTTTGGGAACCGACTTCCCATGCATTTTTAACCAGACCGGGAGACAATATTCCACTATCCAATTTCCGATGAAGGTCCGCCCCTCCGTCAAGCGTCTCTGTGAATCCTGCCGCGTCATCCGGCGCCAGGGTGTCGTTCGCATTATCTGCAAGAATCCGCGCCACAAGCAACGTCAAGGTTAATATCCTGATACGTGGCAGTAGCGCCTCGCCTTGTTTACCGCATACCTAATACTACCACCTCCCGCATCCTTCACCTGCCATGGCCCGCCTACTTGGAGTAGAAATCCCCAACGAGAAGCGCATCGAAGCTTCCCTCCCCTATATTTTTGGAATCGGACGCATCACTGCCAAGCGCGTTCTGCAGGAGGCCGGGATCGATCCGGATCTTCGCACGGGAGCACTGAACGACGAGCAGATCGCAACCATTTCTCACATCATTCAAAGTAATGGCATGCTGATCGAAGGCGACCTGCGCAGAGAGCAGCAGGGACACTTGAAACGCCTCGCCCAGATTCAATGTTACCGGGGAATCCGGCACCGCAAGGGTCTCCCGTGCCGCGGGCAGCGAACCAAGACCAATTCCCGTACCCGCAAGGGCGGCAAGAAGACGGTGGGTGCAGCCAAGTAAGTTGATTGATCAAGCTACTATTGATTTGTACGGCCCACGATAACTCACCACTATTTTAACATCCGAGAGTAGAAGCGACCACCATGGCAGACGACGAAGCTACCAAGCCAGAAGAAAATACAGCGGACACCGAATCAGCCGCTGCCGAACAAGCGTCCTCATCCGACCAATCTCCTGCCGAGCCAACGGCCGCAGCTCCGCAAGGTGTTGAAACGCCGGCCGCAACCGAGAAACAAGACGAAGCACCGGCTTCCGAAGCGTCGCCTTCCCAACCTTCGTCAAGAGGTGATGACAAAAAGCCCAAAGACATTTTTGCGGAACTCGATGGTTCGGACAAGGAGCAGCCGAAGGTCCTCAAGGCAAAGGGCTCCAAAAATATCCATTCCGGGATTCTTCATGTCCGTGCCACTTTCAACAACACCATGGTCACCATAACCGATCTGGCTGGAAATGCGATCGGCTGGTCCAGTTCCGGCAAGATGGGATTCCGTGGCAGTCGCAAAAGCACTGCCTACGCGGGACAGGTCGTTTCCCAGGATGCATGTCGGCAAGCCATGAGCCACGGTCTTAAAGAACTGGAAGTTCGGGTGACCGGTCCGGGATCCGGGCGGGAAGCCGCCGTTCGCGCCGCACAGGGACTGGGACTCCACATTCACACAATCAAAGACGTTACGCCCATCCCTCATAATGGATGTCGCCCACCCAAGGCGCGGCGCGTCTAGACCGCAACGGAGGCACGCAAGCTTTACGTCATTTACAAGCAGTCTTCCTGGTTTCTTCACACATCTTTTTACCATGGCACGTTACACAGGCCCAAAGGTCAAAGTCAGTCGCCGTTTTGGCACGCCCATTTTCGGTCCTCACAAAGTTCTCGAACGCCGCGCCACGCCTCCGGGTCAACACGGTGGCGGACGTTTTCGCAAAAAGGCTTCCGACTACGCGACCGCTCTCGCCGAGAAGCAGAAACTGCGCTTCCAGTATGGCATGCTTGAAAAGCAGTTTCGTCGTCTCTTCGAGGAAGCATCGCGAACTCGTGGCGTGACCGGTGCAATTCTCCTGCAACTCCTCGAACAACGGCTTGATAACGTGATGTTCCGCTTGGGCTACGGTCAAACCCGTCCCGCGGCGCGACAGTTCGTGGGGCACGGTCACGTGCTGGTCAATGGCCGACGTGTCGACATTCCCAGTTATCGGGTCAAACCGGGAGATCAGATTTCCATTCGTGAAGGCGCACGCTCACAGCAGCTCGGCATGCGTCTGCTCGACCAGAGCCAGACACGTCCGGTTCCAGACTGGCTTATTGTCGACAGAAACAAGCAAGAGGGAACGGTAGCACGCGTTCCTACTCGCGAGGAAATCGATCCAATCGTCAACGAGCAGCTGGTTGTCGAGCTCTACTCGCGATAAACTGTCAGCTCTAGACACTGCGGAAAAGCTTCTTCCTGAAAAGGACCGGCACGCTCTGGCGTTTCCGGTCTTTTTTATGGCTGAACACACGTGAGAGAAGCGCGTAAACGCATTGCGCGAATCCTGTCATGACCACTTGCTTCCCATAGCCGGCGCACCCATCGTTTCCTCCCCGAAGAATTCAGATACCTCGGTAGATCCATGGACTGCAAAATCGGAAATGAGTCGCTTCTCAAGGTTCTACCACGGGCCTCGCAGAGGCTCGTGGGGTTGCTCGAGAAACAAGGACGAGCAGAACAGGGTGCGCTACGCGTCGCGGTGGTTGGCGGAGGATGCTCCGGATTGCAATACAAAATGGACCTGGTGGACGGTCCAGCCGCACGCGATATCATGGTTGTATCCAATGGAGTGCGTGTCGTGATCGATCCCAAATCCGCGCTGTTTGTAACCGGATCCGAACTCGACTTCAGCGACGACCTGCAACAAGGCGGGTTCAAGGTCACCAATCCAAACGCGATTGTCACCTGTTCCTGCGGCGAGAGCTTCGCCGCCTGACACCGATTGATCCGAGCACAAGCATTTCATCCTGTTTCGACTGTGGCAGACCTGTCCGAAAATCCGTTCCTGATCCTCAAGATCACGCCTACTCTCGCACCCGATCCATTGCTGCTCGAGCAAGGCTTCATCGAGGCCTCGAAAGCTGTTCATCCCGACAATCCGCAGGGTGAAACCGGGAAATTTGCCTCGCTTGGAACGGCCCGCACCGTGCTTGCCAACCTTTCGACCCGCATTCCCGCTGCCCTCGAGGCGCTGGGCTATGACGCGGAACTACGGGAATACTCATCGGCAGATTCCCACATGGTTCCCATGTCGAGTGAACTGGTTGCACTTTTTGCCGAACTCGGCCCCGCCATCCAGCGCGTCACGAGCATCGCCCGCAAGAAGACCTCCGCCCGAAGTGAACTTGCGCGCGCACTGCTCGCACGCGAGGAACTCGCCGCTCGCAAGCTGCTCGAGACAACCGGTTCGAGGATCGACAAACTCATTGACGGGCGATCGGATCGCCTCGTCGAACTCGACCGATTGCTCTCTTCTTCGCCCCGACAAACTTGCCGAGAAGCTCTGCGTATCGCCAGTGACTGTGCTTTTCTCGAAAAATGGAAAGCACAGGTTCGGGCATCTCTTGCCAGCCTTTTTGTCTGAAGCATTCCACTCCGAATTATCCGGCACAGACCGCCTGCCGTCCGCGCAGCCACTTCTCAGTCGCGTATTTTTTCCGGGCAAGGGTATGAGCGGCCTCCAGAACCGACGGACAAAGTTCGCTCCCGGGAGCAGCCCCGAACGCCTCGGCAAGCGCGCAATACAAACTATCAGTATCCACGGGAGCCCGCACACTCCCTTGGTGCAGGAGGCCGTCTTTTCGACGGCGCTGGCCACCGCCGGCAAGCTTTTGTCCGGTAATACTCAATACGTCGTATTCCACCGGTCGCCCGTAACAGGCACACCCGGCGCCACCCTCTACCGCCGCAGTCGCAGATTGCGCCAACTGGCACTCCACGCCGAGTGATCGCAGGGCCCCCGCTAGAGCCTGATGAATCTCCCGGTAACGCTCGGTTCCGGATAAGGACCAGAGCCTGCTGTTTCTTGGATACACGAGGGAAAATGTGGCATCGACGCCGTCGCCATGCTCGACAAGCCCACCTCCTGTCAACCTTCGCACGATCACAGCGCCAGCCTCTGAGACGACTGAAGATTGGGCCGAAAGAGGTGCAAAATATCCAATCGACCGCTCCCGATGAAGCCACCGATAGGTCCTGAGCAGCGGCTCATCCTGCCAACCGCCACGCTCCAGCAACACTTCATCAATTGCCATATTGAGAGTGCCCACGCGCGGGGTGACATCATCTATCCATCGCATACGCAGAGTCTACACCAACCGACGCTCACGAAATAAATCTTTTGCTGGCGGCTATCGATTCCGATTGCTTCCAACGCTTATGACACTGAACCTGCCAGGCTGTTCCATGAAATTCATATCCCTCGTCCTCATGCTGGCCTCCACCTGCTGGCTTCTCACCTCCTGCAGGACAGCGCAGGATACTTTGAACATGCCGATTAATTTGGTCAACAAGCTCACCCCGAGCCCCATTCCCAGCCTGCCGAAGATTCGGCTTCCGGGAGTTGGCAGCAAGCCCGTGCGGACCATTCGTTGAGTTCCGCGATCTGCCGGCACTTCCAAAAAAAGCAACTCAACTGCGCATGCCGAGTGCCCACCCCATCAACTTCCGTGCATCTTCCCAGATATACTGCGACTTCGAGCCAAGTTGAACCAGGATCACTTCCCTGCCCCGCCACGATGCACTCGAGACGAGACACCGACCGGCGGCATGCGTGTAACCGGTTTTCATTCCCGTGCAGGCGGGCATTTCTTTGAGGACCTTGTTGGTATTTTCCAGCATTTTTGTTTTGCCCGAGGCATAGCGAAACACGCAAGACTTTCTGGCCACAATATCGCGAATCGTCCGATTTTGGTATGCGTGATACGCGATACGGGCCATATCCTGCGCAGTGGAATACTGCCCGTTCTGGGTCAGCCCATGGGGATTCTTAAATACCGAATTGAGTGCGCCCAACTCACGCGCCCGCTGCGTCATGGCGCGACCGAAAGCCTCCGAACTGCCCGAATGATCTCGAGCAAGCACCTTTGCCACATCATTGCTGCTCTTAATCAGCAGCGCTTCGAGCAACTGTCTGCGGGTGTAGCTCTGCCCCGCAGAAACGTAGAGTTTTGAGGGCTCAACCCGGGTGTCCGTGACAGCCACCGTGATGCGCCGATCAAGATCTCCTCGTTCGACAACCAACAGGGCAGTCAGCAATTTCTGGGTACTTGCCACCGCCCGCCGCTGCGTCATGGCTCTCGCGGACAGGATGCCCCCGGTCCGCGCATCGATGACGATGACGGATTCCGCGCTGCATGCCGGTGGCGTCCCCAATCCACCCGGTTGCGGGCGACTGGCTGGAATCGACCTGTGAGGAGCCTCATTGAACTGCGCTCTCGAAATACTTGTTGCCGCCGGCTGACGCGCACGATGGTCGAAGCCCAGAGTCGCCTCCCCCTCGGCAGACTGACGGGAATTCGACGCCCGGTAGCGACCGATGTCGGCGCCATGGCCAGTAGCCGAGCCGTCCAGCGAGCTGCATCCGCCCATCAACAAGACCACCACGAGCAACTGAGTGCAAAGAAAGAGAAACCGTATCACGCGCGCAAACTTGGGTTGCGTTCCCTCACCAGTCAACCCACCCTCCACGGTATATGACAGATAAACTCAGATACGCAGGCAACTACCGCGCTCTCTGGGGTGAGGGTCCGATTTTCTACGAGGGCAAGCTCCTGTATGTCGATATTGAGGGGAAGAAGGTCATCAGCTACTGCCCTGAATCCGACAGTGAAAGCATCCTCGATATCGGGGAACGCGTGGGCACGGTGGTGCCGCGGGCATCGGGAGGCATGGTCATTGCTGGAGACAGCGGTTTTCGTTTCATCGATGCAGGCGGAAAGCTCAGCGATATCGGTGATCCCGAGCAAGCCATTACGGAAAATCGCTTCAATGATGGCAAATGCGATCCCTCCGGTCGCTTCTGGGCAGGCACCATCAGCACGAGCCGCATCGCGGGAACTGCCAGTCTCTACAGGTTGGATGCGGACCTGCAGATCACGCGACAACTGGGCAACGTGACCAACTCGAACGGAATCTGCTGGAGCCGCGATGGCGGTACCATGTTCTATATCGACACTCCGCGCAAAGAAATCTGGGCGTTCGACTTCAAGGATGCCACCGGAGAGATCAGTAACCGGCGCACCATCATCGACACGAGCAGCTTCGCGGGATCCCCGGATGGAATGACTATCGACGCCGATGGCCACCTCTGGGTCGCCTTCTGCAAGGGTTTCGCAGTGCGCGCGTTTTCTCCCACCACCGGCAAGCAAGTCGCTTGCATCGACATGCCTGCTTTCTGCCCCACCGCTCCGGCCTTCGGAGGAGCAGGATACCGCGACCTCTACATCACCACGGGGCAACATCCAGATGATCAAGCACCCGGTGCCGGCCGGCTCTACGTGACCCGCCCGGGAGCAATCGGCCTGCCAGCAACAGCTTTCTCGGGATGATGCGGAAATGCGAACGGGCACCGTGTTTCACGCACCCGTCTTGCGCTCAATCTCCGCACCGATTTGCCGCAACTTCTCGTCGATGTACTCGTATCCCCGATCGATGTGATACACCCTGCTGATCTCGGTCACGCCGTTGGCGGTGAGGCCAGCCAACACGAGTGCCGCTGATGCTCGCAGGTCACTGGCCATGACTGGCGCCGCGCTGAGGCTCTGCACGCCTCGAATCACACCGGTTGCTCCCTCCATCCTGATA
>JBDQJG010000116.1:0-10028 GCA_040263955.1 Verrucomicrobiales bacterium | reverse complement strand
CGGAGGATGCCGCCAGCAACAGTGCCACATCGTCACGCTCACCACAGACCACCGGCTTGTAACCGGCAACCTCCCGCCCCGTCGTAGCGAGCGCACGCAGCAGAAGAGCAGTCACATAGGTCTTGCCCACGCCGGTATCGGTCCCGGTAATGAACACATTCATGTCATTGATCTGAATTTCATGGGCAGAAGTGGCGCAGCATCTGTTCCATTACCCGATGGCTTCACGCACGGTCCGCTCCAGACCATCACACAGCGCCTGCAACCGCTCTGCATCCGGACCCTCGAGAAGAATCCGTAATACCGACTCAGTACCCGAATAGCGCAGGAAAACACGCCCGCTTTCCGCGAGTTCCTCTTCGGCGGCCTGGATAGCTTCACAAAGCTCGGGAACCGATTCGATAGCCGGCTTGGATGCCACCGGAACCGCTTTCTGCGCCTGCGGCAATTTACAGAGACAGGTCCTCAAAACGCTGAGCCGCTTTCCTGATTCCCGCAGAATTGCCAGCACCTGGAGGGCCGCGATGAGCCCGTCTCCAGTCGTCGTGAAGTCACGGAAGATAATGTGCCCGCTCTGTTCGCCTCCCAGCGCGTAGTCACCCCGGCGCATGGCTTCGATGACATAACGGTCTCCCACATCCGCGCGTTCCACCCGGCACTTCACTTCCGCCAGTGCCGTCTCGAGGCCAAAATTGCTCATCACCGTAGCGACCAGCGTACTACCCGCCAACTTTTCTTCAGCCGCCATGTGACGACCCGCAATGGCCAGCAACTCATCACCATCCAGCGCCGATCCGGTCTCATCCACAAACAACACCCGATCCGCGTCACCATCATGCGCGATACCGACATCTGCACCGTGCTCCCTGACCTGGCCTTCAAGGTAATCGGGATGCGTGCAGCCCACACCGGCATTGATGTTTCTGCCATCCGGCTGGTTGCCCACCTCGATCACCGTCGCTCCCAGACGCCTGAGCGCCTCGGCCGTGACTCCCGTGGCGGCGCCATGCGCGGCATCAACCACCACCTTCATCCCGCCCAGTTCGAGACCGGGCACCGTCGCAACAGCAGCCTCCACATACGCCTGACGCGCATCTTCACAAAAGCGAATGCGACCGACGGCATCCCCGGCAGCACGGCCGAATGTTTCATCCATACTGTCTAGCTGCCTCTCGATGGCACTCTCAGTCTCATCCGAAAGTTTAAATCCATCGCCATCGAAAAACTTGATGCCATTATCGCCTGCGGGGTTGTGGGAGGCCGAGATGACAATGGCGAAATCGGAACCCGAGCGGACCGCATGAAGCGCAACCGCCGGAGTGGGAAGCACTCCAAGCAGTTCCACGTCGGCGCCGGCAGATGCCAACCCCGCGGCGAATGCTGACTCCAACATCTGCCCGGAAATGCGGGTATCCCGGCCAATAACAACGCGCAGGCCGCGCACGCGATCCTCCGCGACTGGTTGGTCATCCCGTCGCTCAAAAGCACCCAGCGTCAACGCCGCAGCCCTCCCAAGCCGGACCACAAAATCCGGAGTCAGCGGACCCCTGTTAGCGACACCCCGGATTCCATCAGTCCCAAAATAAGCTCTAGCTGACATGACGATCGAAAAACTCCCGCTGCGGATGATACATGGGAGGATTCTGCAACCGTGGAGCTTCCATGGCCTGGCCGGGCACGAAATCATACACGGGAGGTATACCGCCACGCCTTTGCAGGTGCATCTTGATCAAATACCAGATGACCGCGGCAACCAGAAATGCCCCGAGCTTCTGCCTCCAGTTTTTCAGAATACTCATCCGTTGCCCTTCTCTGCGCGCGTTTTCGGAGCCGCCGACTCGTCCCCGGACACTTTCTCTGCTCCCTTCGATCGCCCGCCCTTACGTTGCGCTTGCTCCTCCTCCGCGCGACTATCCGCGCGCCGGCCGAGTATTTCTTCCAGCCGCGCCCGCAGCTGCGCTCCATCAAGATCCTGCTCCATTTTACCACGGTGGCAGATTGAAATGTGCCCCGTCTCCTCCGAAACCACGATCGCCACGGCATCGGTCTCTTCGCTGATGCCGATTCCGGCCCGATGCCGCAAGCCGATGGATCGATCCAGCAGCTCGCGCTGGCTCACCGGAAACACGCAACCCGCAGCCCGCACCCGCTCCTGAGTGAGAATCAGGCCCCCGTCGTGCAACGCCGTCTTGGGATGGAATACGGTCAACAACAACTCCCTGGAAAAAACCGCGTCAAGCACAACCCCGGTCTCCACATACGTCCGCAACTCTTCTTCCGCCTCAATCGCCAGCAAGGCGCCGTAGCGCTTGTTGGCCAACTGCTCCACAGCACTGCAGATTCTATCGACAAGATTGATGCTTCTCCTGCTGAACACGAAGAAACTGCTGCTGCCCACCTCGGCAAGCGCGCGCCGCATTTCCGGCTGAAAAATGACGACCAGACCAATGGCAAGAAACACAAGGAAATTCCTGATGATCCAGCCGATCACTTCGAGCCGCAGCAACTCGGAAAGCAGCGTGAGCAAGATGAGAACGGCCAGCAGGCCGGTAAGAATGGCCGCACCGCGCGTGGCACGAAAATAGCGATACCCATGATAAAGCAGGACGGCGAGAATCAGAATCTCCACGCCATCCTGCCATCTCAGAGTCTTGAAAAATTCGATCATGATGGTCCGGTTTTCAACCCGCGCCGCACATTCATCGTATTACGGCCAAGCTTCCAACCAATAAGCTAGTAGCAGATTGCGAATCATCCAGCAATTAGCATCGCTTCGATCATTCTGAGTGCCTGCACATTCTGCGCCACGTCGTGAACCCGATGCACCATCGCTCCCAGCTCCCTGGCGAGACACGTGGTTGCCACTGTCGGCCACAGCCGGCACTCGGGCAACTCCGCGCCTGAGAGAGCAGCAAACAACGACTTGCGGGAGGCTCCCACGAGCACGGGACGACCAACCCTCGCCCGCAACTCCGGTAACCCCCTGAGCAAGGCGATGTTGTGCTCGAAGCTCTTGCCGAACCCGATCCCGGGATCAATCACGATGCGGTCTCTCTCCACGCCGGCCGCCTCGGCCACGGCGACCTGTCGCTCGAGGAACGCACCCACCTCGTCGACCACGTCGCTATAACTCGGCGCCAATTGCATCGAACCCGGAGTGCCCTGCATGTGCATGATCACAAGGCCGACATGCGATGCGGCAACCACCTCCATCATCCGGGCGTCTCCACGCAAACCGGAGATGTCATTGACAATATCAACGCCTTGGCGAATGCAGGCCTCCGCCACCGCCGCCTTCGACGTGTCTATCGAAACCGCCGCCTTGATGCCAGCCTGACAAATGCCAGCCACGACCGGCAGAACCCGCCGCACTTCCTCCTCCGCCTCCACCGGTCGGGCACCGGGACGCGTCGATTCTCCGCCGATATCGACAATCTCTGCCCCATCCCGAGCCATCTGCCGGGCTCGCTCCACGGCCTTTTCCACGTCTACATACCTGCCACCATCCGAAAACGAATCCGGCGTCACATTGATAATACCCATGATCAGTCCGCTGCGCGTGCAATCGAATTTGAATCGGCCCGCTTTCCACCGATGAGTTACCGGATGCACCTTGCCTGTCATGTTCAGGAAGACTAACTTGCAGACAGGTCAGCGCAAGACCTTCAGCGTAGCCTTGAAACACCGACACCGAGTTCTTTCCCTGCCGGCCCGCTTCACAGCGGGCATCGTCCTGTTGTTCCTCCAACCGGACGCTCAGTCACTCCTCGCTCGCGAACCCGACAAGCGCGTCAGGACGATCTACCACGAGGACGGTCGCAAGACGCTCTCGGAAAAGGACAACACCACCGGCGTTCTCGAGGAATATACCTACGACGAGCGCAACACGCTTCTGCTGCGCAAACAATTCCAGATCGACAACAAGGGACGGGCACGACGCGGCCAGATCTTCGACGCCCGGCAGAATCTCCTGGCTCGCATCGAGTATGGCTTCGACAATCTCGGGCGTGTCGAGGAGGAGCGCATGTTCGATGCACGGGGCAACGTGATCCGCCGACTGCTCTACCGGTATGATGCTCAAGGCAAGCGCCTGCGGCCAGTCGCTTACACCTTCGACCCTGACGGCAACTCCTCGCGCAGGATTGATCCGGAGAATCTCCCCCCGACCATCATGACACCGGATATCAACGGCGCACGCGAACTTCCCGGCAACCGCTACGAGGATGGTGACCTGCGCGAGGTGCCGGGCATCAATACGCGGCCGCTCCGACGATAAACCAACCGATCATGCCCCCCGCTCATCGGCTCCTCGTCTTGCTTTGCCTGGTCGGTTGTCTGTTTACCGGCTGGCAGATGGCGGCACGACGATCCACTGCACAGACAGTGAACTCCGCGAAGCAGTCCGGTAAACAGGGCCAGATTCTGCAGCAGCAAGCCCAACTACCACGGCAACAGATCAGCACGGTCGAGCAACAGAATCGCGACCTCGTGTCGCGCGATCAGGCACCTGCCAAAGTGGCAGCAAACGCGGATGCTCCCGACGACGACGGGTTGGCACCCGCCCCGGAAACGGCTGTTGAGCATGCCGACATTTCGATCGCACGGCGGGCTTTGGACCATCTCGGGCGCACGATGGATCCCGTTCCCCGGGTCGTTTCAATCGATGAGCGGGAGATGCGCACAGCCATCCGAGGCAAGCTTGCCTCCGACGAACACGGCAGCTGGGCGACACGGCAATGCGTGTGGAAAACCATGGGGCTGATTCCGGAGGCGACTGATCTTCTCGCGAGCTTCGAGGACATGATCCTGGAATATTTCCCCGTGATATTCGATCAGGACTCCGGCCATCTTGCAGTGCTCGAGGACACCACGCTGCACCTCGGACAGGTCGTCCCGGTTCTCGATTCGGCCCGCCGGGAAGGCGGCGGTCTTTGGACGGACAAAGCCGGGGGAGGGGATGATGCGCGCTGGCTGGCGGGCATCGCGCATCATCTCGGCAGAGGCCTGCAGGCGCGACGCAATGCGCTGCTGGATGAATTTGCCGGAGAGACCTCTGCACCCCCGGCAGAAATCGAGCCGAGGTTTTTTCGGGCACCGATAGCCGTCCGGGAACTTTTTCGCCTGCTGCCCTTGTCCGGGCTGATCGAGCTGGAGGGCACCGCCACCGATGGCACGGATTTGAACCACCGGCCGCCGTATGATCAAGCATTTCATTACCCACCACCGACCGTGCTCGGAATACAACCTGCATGGGATGGCACCTGGGGCCGCCTCCTGACTCGCATACTCTTGCAGCAGTTCCTTCCTGAAGAGGCTGCCTATGCTGCCGCTCGAGGACTGGTCACTGACCGCATCATCGCTTTTCAAGACGAGCCCGAAAATCCTGACAGCCTGCAGGTGCATTGGAGCAGTCAATGGCCCACCGATGAGGAAGCCGACGAGTTTCATTCCACACTGCAGCGCTACTTTGCCAACCAGTCTGGGCAGCCCGGGAGCGACCTCGATTTGCCGGACAGGGCCCTTGCCTTCATCATCCAGGGACGCATGCTGGACATCCGGTTCGCATCGAATCAAAGCCGTGTTATCATCGTGACTCTTGCCACGAATGAGCGTTGGCGGAAGGCCTTGCTGAGCTTGAACACCCTCTACCAGAACTGAAACGATGCACGCCAGGCAACTGATCTTCTCCGGACGCGTTCAAGGCGTCGGATTCCGCTACTCCGTCAAGCAGATCGCCGCCGGATTCGAGATCGAGGGCACCGTCAGAAATCGCGACGACGGGACAGTGGAAGTACAGGCGATGGCTCAGGACGCGGACGAAATCGATGCATTCCGAGAGGAGATCGAAAACAGCCACCTGGCGTCATTCATCAAGGGTATCGACATGGCGGAAATCCCACCCATCGAGGACGTCTTCGGCTTCTCGATCGTGCGCTGAGCTTTTTCTCGGAACGAACCGGCAGCCCAATCGCGATGGATGCATGCCAACACGCATGCGGGTGAACGTCTGCAAAGTCCTCGCCCCCCGCAGCCATTGGCCTCTGGACACACGAACACTTTTGAAACACTATACTGCGCCTCCGGCTGAACCGGCGATATGACTGAAGCAGAAAATCCCGCCATTTCGATTAATGGCATCTCCAAGATTTTTCCCCTGCCTTTCCGCAAGGGAAAGGGACTGCTTGCCGTCGATAATGTCAGCATCCGCCTTGAACCTGGCGAAATTTATGGGCTGATCGGACCAAACGGATCGGGAAAGTCCACCACCATGAAAATCCTTCTCGGGCTGGTTACCCCAACCCACGGCACCTCCACCATTTTCGGCAAGGCCAGCCATGCTGTAGAGAGCAAGCATGAGGTAGGATTTCTGCCAGAAAATCCGTATTTCTACAAGCATCTCACCGGGGCCGAAACCCTGCGTTTTTACGGTCGGCTTTGCGGGCTCAGCCACACGCAAATCCGTGAACGGACAGAGGAGCTTCTCGACCTGGTTGAACTCCAGGGTGCACGTGATCGCCGCCTGGGAGGTTACTCCAAGGGCATGCTCCAGCGCATCGGCCTGGCGCAGGCTCTCATTCACAGGCCCAAGCTCCTGGTGCTGGACGAACCCACGGCGGGCGTCGATCCAGTCGGCAGCCGGCAGATCCGCGACCTGATCCTGAAACTCAGTGAAGAGGGGATTACCGTTTTCCTCTGCTCCCATCTTCTCGAACAGGTCCAGGAAATCTGCCACCGTGTCGGCATCATCTTTCGCGGTAAACTGGTTCGCGAGGGCACTCTGGAGGAACTCATTTCGGTCGAGGACCAGACCGAGATCATTCTTCGCAATGCGTCACCCCACCTGCTCGACCAGCTACGCTCGCTGGTGGCATCCGAACAAACCGAGACCATTCGGATCGGCAAACCCCGAACCACACTGGAACGGCTCTTTCTCGATCATGCGGCCTCCGATCGCCGGCAAAATGAGGAAAAATCTCTGTCTTAGAGACCATGGAAGCCCACGCATCAACCGGTAACACCTACCACGCTCTGTCCCCTGCGCGCATCTGGGTACTCGCCACGAGTACTCTTACCCAACTGGTGCGCATGAAGGTCTTCTACTTCCTGATCATCTTCATCGCCCTGCTGTTCGGTGCAGGATTCCTTTTTATCAGCCTGAGCTTCGAGCAGGAATTAAAACTGCTCAAGGATATCGCGTTTGGTGCGATGTCCCTTTTTTCGCTGATTTTCGCCATCGTCGGCACGGCAATCCTGATCCCGAAGGACGTAGAAGACCGCACGCTCTATACCATCCTCTCCAAGCCGGTCCCACGTCGCGAATACCTCGCCGGCAAGCTGCTCGGGGTACTTCTTCTCGTTGGCATCAGCCTGCTTGCGATGGACGTGATCTTCACCGCAATCCTTTACCTTCGCCAGAATATCATTTTGACCAACCAGCTGGGAATCCTCGATGCCAAGGAAATAGCCACGCCGGAAAACATCGAGAACGTCACTGCCATTATCAAAAATCAGGGTGTGCGCTGGGAGCTTCAGGCCGCGGTTTTCTCGATCTTCCTCAAGGCTGCAGTGCTCGCGTCAATCTGTATGCTGCTTTCCACCTTCGCCACCTCGACCATGTTCACCATCATCGTGGGATTCGCGATCTTCTTTATCGGGCATGGTCAATCCCTCGCCCGGGAATACTTCCTGCAGGGAACTTTTTCCTCACCGGTCGAGAAACTCATCACGGTATTCCTGGCCATCCTGTTTCCTGATCTGCAACTCTTCAACCTGACCGACGGTGTCGTATCAGGTGAACCTGTGCCCATTGAACTGCTGCTGAAAATCACCGCCATCGCGGCCCTCTACCTCGTCATCTACAACGTGGTCGCAATACTGATTTTCTCCGAAAAGGAACTCTAACCGATCGCCCGCTTCACCTTGAAGGGACATAAATCCACTCTCCTTGCCCTGGCAATCATCGTTACTTCCGGGGTTCTCCGATTGCCGCTGGAGGCACGCCTGGAGAAGCAGCTCACCGAGCACCATTTTCGCGAGGGCACCCCGGGGCTCGATATGCGGGAGCAACTCGGGCAAATGGGATTCGTGGCAGCCTTCGGAGGATTCCGCTCACTGGTCGCAAGCATGCTCGACATGCTCGCTTACATTTCCTTCAGCAACAGTGAGTGGGGTGAAGTCGACCGCAACTATGCACTGATCTGCCGACTGCAGCCCCGCATGGAAAAATACTGGGAACTGGCGAGCTGGCACATGGCTTATAATGCTGTTTCCTACTATAAAAACTCCAATCCGGCGACCGAACAGATCCGTCAGGCGGTGAAAGACAGCCTAGTTTCCGACTACATCGAAAGAGGCAAAAGTTACCTGCAACAGGGCCTCGTCTTCCTGCCTGAAAATGCCAATTTCCACCGTGATCTTGCTCATATCTTCCGGGATAAAGATCCCAACCCTCCGAAAGCGGCGGAGCACTATCGCAAAGCCTTCGAACTCTCGCAGAGAGCGCACCTCGAAAGAAATTACGCCTACGAACTCGTCAAGTGTTCAGAGCCAAACCGCTGGCGCGAAGCCTACGAAATTCTCAAGCGTCACTACGACCTCGGAGACCGCCACCGCTCCGCCAGCGTTATCCGCGACCTCAAGATCCTCGAGAAGCGCCTTCATATCCCGGTCATTCTGCGCATAGAGGAGGGTCAATAAGAGGCATGATTCGACAGTTGCCGCTTGCATTGCCCGCCGTGAATCGGGATGTTGCACCTGCTCCTGCTGACTCACGGCAGCCACATCGATGAAATTTGCCATCTTCGGAGATATCCACGCCAATCTCGAGGCTCTCGATGCCGTGCTCATCGACGCGGCGACAAATGATTGTACCCATTTCATCTGCATTGGCGATATCGTCGGCTACAATGCCAACCCATCCGACTGTCTGAAAATCGTACGCGACCTCGACTGCCCGGTTGTGAAAGGCAATCACGACGAGGAAGCCTCTGTCGACACCGACCTCGTTGGCCTCAATCCGCTTGCGGAGGCTGCGCTCAACTGGACGCGCACCGCCCTGTCCGAGGAGGAAAAAGACTGGCTGAGAAGCCTGCGGCTCTCCCGGCAGGTTCGTGACTTCACGATCGTGCATGCCACGCTCGATACTCCGGGAAGCTGGACCTACGTGATGAACAAATTCGACGCGATGGCGAACTTCAGCTACCAATTCACGCAACTCTGTTTTTACGGGCACACCCACGCGCCGGTCACCTACGTCAAGGCTGACTCAGTGAGTCGAATTGACGATCCCTTGGTTCGCATCGAGCCGGGAAGGAAATATTTCATCAATGTGGGCAGCGTCGGCCAACCCCGGGACGGAGATTGGCGTGCTTCGTATGCCATCTTCGATTACGAGAACAAAACCGTGAAAAATCGTCGCCTTGAGTATGATATAAAAACAGCGCAGTCGAAGATCCTGGCAGCGGGGCTCCCCGAGATGCTTGCCAAGAGGCTGGCCCTTGGCAAGTAGAGCGACGAACCCGGCTCAACTTGACAGAAGTAAGTCGCCCGCCAACCGGCGAAGATCCCGGCTGCATGATCCTCAATCCAAGTTCGATCGGCGACATCATCCCAGCCTTCGCGGCCCTGCGCAACGAGCGCCCCGAATCTCGAATCACACGGATCGCCAATCGGGAATCAGGAATCGATCTCGCTGCTGCGTCACGTTTCAGGAATCGACGCGTTGCATCTATGACTCATGGCCTGACCCTGAGCAGGTCAAAACCCGACTCGCCGACCGCCATAGTCTGGAAAGGCAGGCAACCAGGGAGCGGTTCGCGAGCTCACCAGGCAACAAGCCAAAGCCCGAACCACATCCGGGCGCAAAGACCTTCTCCGTATTGCGGAAACGTTGCTCACAAACTGAAGCGTATTCGGCACATTCCCGGAATAGCGGCCGGGCTTGTGCTGCGGACTCCTCCACCGACAGGCGTCACGCCTGGCAAACAGACCTGCGCAGATCACGTTTCGAATGATTCTTTCAATGTCTT
>JBDQJG010000115.1:0-10113 GCA_040263955.1 Verrucomicrobiales bacterium | reverse complement strand
TTCCAGAACACGAAATCATCTTCTTACCCTGGGACCGCTTCGCACTGATCCGCGGGAGCCTCCTCGACAGGCATTTCTCCCACACCGAATCGATGGACGGCACGCTCGTCCAACTCATCGTCAAATGCCGCGAGGCATGCTTCATTACCCTGCTCTTTGATCACCGTTCCGATCTGAGCGTGCCCAGAAAGCATGCACTGCATGCCTTGACCGGCACGGTCAGGCATTTCGCAGACCAACCGCTTCTGCTGATGGGTGACTTCAATACGCCGGCGGACTCCGCTTACCTCGCTCCGATCAGGCAACTCCTTACCGATCCCTTCGATTCGACGGGATCCGGGTGGAAAGAAACATGGCCCGTTCCGCTCCCCCTGCTTACTCTCGACCAGCTCTGGATCAGCCCCGCAGTCGCCGCTTCACGCACTTTCCATGCACGGCTGGGCAACAGCTTGCACGAAGCTATCGTCATCGACTTCCGCCTCCGGCAATCTGTCGACATGAACGACCTGCACTTTCCAGCTCCCTATCCCTCGCAGCAAGAAAACAAACCCATTTCGCCAAGCTCGACCTGAATACTTCAGGCTGCGCGAATGATCAGCTTGCCAATCAACTTAACGGCACCGGCGCACCGATTGCCAAACCCCCGGCCTCCGTGCATGGTTGACCCGGATCAAACGCAACAGTCCCCGCATGGCAACACCCGCAATCTCACCCCTGCTTGCAAGGACAGGCCGAGCCGGGTGCAGGATCGGCTTGCTGCTCGCCCTCCCCGCAATCGCGCTGTTCAGCTGTCAGTCGATGCTCATTTATTTTCCGCGTCCCTACTCGGAGCAGGCCCTCGCACGAGCCCGTGCCATGGGCATCACCACACTCGAATTTCAAACCGAAGACGGTCAACAGATCGCTCACCTGCTTTCCGCACGTGACCATTCGACAAAAAGTGAAGCAACCCTATGGATGATCACGGCAGGAAACGGCAGCCTCGCGCTCGACTACCTTGACGATGCCCTCTTCTGGCAAGATGCGCATCCAGGCGCAACGTTCCTGTTCCTCGACTATCCGGGCTATGGTGCCTGCCAGGGGAATCCCAACCCGGATTCAATCACACGCAGCATCGATGCCATCCACGCCGAGCTCTGCAACTTTACTTCGATCGGGCCGATCGAGCACATCGGGTGCTTCGGTCATTCGCTCGGAGCTGCGGCAGCCCTCATCGCTGCCGATCGACTCGAAGCCCGGCGCATCGTGCTCATTTCGCCATTTACCTCGATGGCTGACATGGCAGAAAAACAATTCGGTAAATGGGCCCGCGTCATCCTGCGCCACAACTTCGACAACCGGGATCGGATCCGATCCATCGCGCAACGCAACAATGCCGAGGTAGTCATTTTTCACGGGGACTCGGATGAATTGATTCCACCTCGAATGCCCGAAGAACTCGCACAAACATTTCCCGACACCGTTACCCGGCTTTCTATCGTGACCGGGGCTGGGCACAATGACGTTGCCCTGCTGGCCGAAGATTCCATCTGTGCGGAAATTTCACGCCCGTTCACCCATTGAACTCACTGGCAGGGACAACCGAAGTCATGCGCCCGCCTGCACCTCGATTCCGCTCAAATTCGATTAAATATACTGAAATATTGACACATCTTAATGATTAGCACGGTTTTTTAAATCGATTTTCTCCTTCTTTTTCTTGTGGCCGATCACCGTGCGTGAATGGTTGCTCGCGAAGAATATATCTCATGGGAAGAATTCCCGATCACATCATCGAGCAGATCAAGGACGCGGCGGACATCGTCGACGTGATCGGAAAGCACGTCCAGCTCAAGAGAGCAGGGAGCGAATTCAAGGGACTCTGCCCCTTTCATGATGAGCGCACTCCGTCATTTGGTGTCAATCCATCAAAACGTGCCTATTACTGCTTCGGGTGCGGCAGCGGCGGCTCGGTCATCCGCTTCCTGCAGGATTACCATAACCTCACCTTCCCGGAGGCTCTCAAGCAACTGGCTGGGGAATACGGCATCCAGATCATCGAAGAATCCCCCGACCCCCAAGCCGAAAGTCGGCGAAAACTTCAAGCTCAACTCAAACGCTGCAACCGGGATGCCGCCAACTGGTTCTACCGGCTTCTGATCAATCACCCCTGCGCGGACGCGGCGCGAGCCTACCTCGAAAAGCGCAGCATCCCGCTGGCAACCGCAAAGCGCTGGGGCCTCGGCTTTGCGCCGGACGGACAGGCCATTGCCGAGTGGGGAAGAACCCGCGGCTACCCGCCCGATGTCCTGGTGCAGGCAGGACTGGTGGGATACCGTGACGAACAGAATCCTCGCCGAGGAGTCTACCCCCGCTTCCGCGATCGTCTCATGTTCCCGATCTGCGATGAGCAAGGTGAACCGGTAGCATTTTCGGGTCGCTTGCTCGATCCCGGAGCAAAAACCGCCAAATACCTCAACAGTCCGGAGACCCAGATTTTTGACAAGGGCAAGCTGTTCTTCGGGTTTCATCTGACCAAGCGCGCCATTATCAAAGCCCGATGTGCCGTGCTCTGCGAGGGGCAGATTGATCTCATCGCCTGCTACGAGGCGGGTATCCAGAACGTGCTCGCAGTCCTTGGCACAGGCTTCACCGAGGCTCATGGCAAAATACTCAAACGTCATGCCGACGAGGTGATCCTGCTCAATGATGCCGATGCCGCCGGTTATAAATCGTCTCTTCGAACATTCGGTGCGCTTGCTCGCGCAGGTGTGCTCGTACGTGCAGGGGAAATGCCCGCCGGTGAAGACCCCGACTCATTCCTCCAGAAGCACGGTGCCGAGGCGCTCAATCTCATCATCGAAAATGCCCGGGAATTTCACGACTTTCAGATCGAGCATCGCTCGGCCGAGCTGGACATGTCGACGGTGCGCGGCAGAGTTCAGCTTGCACGTGAAGTCGCTCTCACCGCCTCACAACTCACCGACAAGGCTGCCCAGGATGCCTTGGTCAGTCATGCCGCCACTCGCCTCCGCCTCGCCCCCGAGGAATTCAGAAAGCTTGTGAGCGAAGCAGATAGCGAACGCCGTAAAGGACTCAGGATTGGTTCTCACAGATCTGCAAGTTCCGGTTCCGCTCCCTCATCGACTGCGCCCACTGAATTTCCCGACCGTGCAATCGCCATGCTCTGCCGCCTTGCCCTGACGCACAGTGATACGCAAACGTTTCTGCGTGCCAACGCGAACCCGGATGAGCTGCGCAACTTCCCGGGTGGCAGGCTGCTGCTGCGCATTCTCGAGGACGCTCCCGATCCAGCCGACCCTGCCGCCATCAAGGGGTTCTTGAAGACTCTTTCTGAACCGGATGAAAAAGGCATCACCCTTCTGATGGAAGCCAGATCGCCGACGGCCGGAGCGCTGGAATCAGCCGAACAGGCACTGATCAAACTTCATATCCGCTCACTCGAATCTCATATTGCCACAGCAAAAGCATCACTCGATTCGCCCGTAATCACCTCTTCCCGACAAGCCGAGCTGTTCGAGTCTATCAAATCCCATAACAAAGAAATTGTTGACGCTAAAATTCGTCTCTCGAATAGTCCTGCAGCGACACACTCCGCACCGTCCGCCGAAACCCCCTGATCCTGTCGCGTTTCTCCCTTTTTCTCTTTTCTCATGGCACGCAGGCACCCGCACCCCGATACCCCACCGGTTCCTGTTTCGCCCGAACCGCCCGCCGAAAAATCGGCGGGCGACCGCACCGAATTCGACCTCAATTCGGATGCCGATCACCCCGACATCACGGCACAGATTCGGGCGCTCATCAAGCTGGCCAAGGAACAGGACCACCTGACCTCGGACGACATCAACGACGCTCTACCGGCGGGTGCCATTCACCCGGATGTGATCGATACCATCCTTGAACGGCTCCGGTCTATGGGTCTCCAGATCACTGACAGTCCGATCGAAATTGCCCCGTTCCCCTCCATTGACGAGGTTCCTCGCGAGAAAAAAGCAGACGACCTCCCACAGGACAAAAGCCTCAGGAAAAGTTCCGAAGCCGGACTGGAGACGTTCGATGACCCGATTCGGCTCTATCTCAGGGAGATGGGTAGAATTCCCCTGCTCACACGCAAGCAGGAGATCGATCTGTCGAAACAGATCGAAAAAGCCGAGAAAAAAACCGTCGCTATCCTCAATCGCTTCGCGTTCACCTACGATCATCGCCTGGCCACCGCGGAAGAAATCCTGGCGGGGAAAAAACGTCTCGATCAAGTGATCACCGACAAGAAAGTCAAAAACAGGAATCGCTACCTGAAAAATCTTCCGATTCTGCTCAACAGTATTCGCACCACCCGGAATCAGGCTGCCGAAACGATTCAGGCCCTGCGGCAGAAGAAATGCTCAGGTGATCGAGCAGAACGAGAGAAAACCTGTGAGGGTTTTCTCAATGAACTCGACAAGCTTTGCAAGAAGCTCTGTTACAAGCACCGCATCAACGAGGAGCTGCTCACTCGCGCCTTGGCCAACCTGAAAGAAATCAACGTGCTGCGAAAGCGCATTTCACGAAATCCACGATCCCGCAAATTAGGCAACGAGTTGCGAGCCATGGAAATGAATCTCTGGATGAATTCGGACGCCTTCGAGGAAGCCTGTGCGGAACTGCAGAAATGGCACTCCGAAGCCATCCGTGCGCGGACGGCCATGATCGAAGCCAATCTCCGGCTGGTCATCTCGATTGCCAAGAAACATACCAACCGCGGCCTTTCGCTGCTCGACCTCATCCAGGAGGGCAACATCGGCCTCATGAAGGCGGTGGAAAAATTCGAATACAAGCGCGGGTACAAATTTTCCACCTACGCAACATGGTGGATTCGGCAGGCGATCACCAGATCCATTGCCGACCAAGCCAGAACGATCCGCATACCGATTCACATGGTAGAAACCATCAACAAGTTGATGCGAATTCAAAAACAACTTGTGCAGGAATTCGGCAGGGAACCGACCGCCGACGAAATCGCGGAGGAAATCCATCTCCCGGTCGACCGTGTCGATGAGGTCTTACGGATGGCCCAACAACCGGTATCCCTGCAGGCGCCCGTGGGCGACGGTGAGGACTCCACCCTGGGCGATTTTATTCAGGACAGCGAAGCGGAAGATCCGATTGAAAGCGCCGGCATGACCATGCTGCGTGATCGCATCAGGGATGTTCTGGAGACCCTGACAGACCGTGAGAGAGCCGTTCTCGAACAGCGTTTCGGACTGGTTGACGGTAACAGCCGCACACTCGAGGAGGTGGGCACAGAATTCGAGGTTACACGTGAGCGAATCCGCCAGATCGAGGCCAAGGCCTTGAAAAAGATGCGCCATCCGACGCGGATCAAGCAGCTGAACGGATTCCTTGATCTTGGCTAGTCACCCAGATTCCGGCCGATCCGCGCAACTGAACGGGCGTTATGGTGTTTCATCACTTGATGCTCCGGCCTGAAAGACCCACGTGCGATCAGCGCAGTCGCCCTCTCTCGTTGGGCTTGTCTCTTGCCGGCGCTTTGCTTTTTTCTAGCACCAGTCACGCTGCCACCACGGACGCACAGCTTGCTTTCTTCGAGACACATATCCGCCCGGTGCTTGTCGAGACATGCTACCCGTGCCATTCAGCGGAATCCGGCAAATCAAAGGGCGATCTGCTCGTTGATTCTGCGGCAGGCCTGTTGCGCGGAGGCGGGTCCGGTCCCGCACTCAGCCCCGGATACCCGGAAGAGAGCCTCCTGCTCACTGCGATCAGTTACCATGATTCCGACATGCGCATGCCGCCGGAAGAGAAAGATCGGCTCGATGATCAGGTCGTCACCAATTTTCGGAGGTGGATCGCAATGGGAGCACCGGATCCCCGCGGTGATCATACGGAGGCCGTGCACACGACTGAAGCCCTCGACCTGACCCGCGCGCAGGAACACTGGGCCTATCGTCCCCTTCACAAACCAGCCCTGCCGGAGGGAAGCGGACAAGCTATCGACCGGTTTGTCGCCAGCCAGCTTACCAAAGCGGGAATTTTCCCATCCACGCCTGCCGCAGATTCCGAAACTCTTCTGCGCAGACTCAATTTCGATCTGGTCGGCCTTCCGCCTACCCCGGAAGAAATTGCCAGATTCAAGGAGGCTCACAGCAACAACGAGGATTTTGCTATCGCAAACAAGGTTGATGAACTCCTGGGTCGCCCTGGCTTCGGTGAACGATGGGGACGCCACTGGCTTGACATTGCCCGTTACGCGGAAAGCAACGGCAAAGAGACGAATGTTCCCCATCCGCATGCCTGGCGCTACCGCGATTACGTCATCGACGCATTCAACGCCGATAAACCCTATGATCGCTTTCTCTCCGAGCAGATCGCCGGTGACCTGTTGCCTTACCAGAACTACGCCCAACAGGCCGAACAGATCACTGCCACCGGCTTTCTGGCTCTCGGTGCGAAATCCCTCAATGAACGCAATCCTGCACAATTTCTTCTCGATGTCGCCGATGAACAGATCGACACCCTGACGCGCGCGGTGCTCGGCACAACCGTAGCCTGTGCCCGCTGTCACGACCACAAGTTCGACCCGATTCCCACCGAGGACTATTACGCGCTGGCCGGCATCTTCCTGAGCAGCGATACCTACTACGGAACCACCTCCGGTCCTGGACGGGTTCGCGAGAGCAAGCTGCTTCGTCTGCCCGATGTTCCAGGTCAGCTGATCACCGATCCGGATATCTCTATCGATGGCATGGCATCCCTGCGTGAAGAGCGCGCTGCGCTTGAACGACAAGCCGGCGAATTGCGACAAGCGGCTTTTGCCGCCCGCAGGATGGAGGAAGCTCCCGAGCCCGACATCCGCAACCTGTTGCGCATCCGCACCCGGATTGGACAAATTGAGGCGAAACTCGAGACGATCGATGACAACGGGCGGGCCTTTCCGCTGGCCATGGGTGCCTGGGAGGGAACTGAAATCAGTGACACCAACGTGCTGCGCCGAGGCGAACTCGACCAACCTGGGCAGAGAGTCGCCCGCGGTTTCCCACGCTTTGTCAGCCTCCAAAACCCGCCGCGAATCAACCCGAACCAGAGCGGAAGACTCGATCTGGCACAGTGGATCACCGCACCGGACCATCCGCTTACCGCGCGCGTTTTCGTCAACCGCATCTGGCAGCATCTTTTCGGGCGGGGAATTGTCGCTTCGGTCGACAATTTCGGCACCACCGGGGAACTGCCAAGCCACCCGGAACTCCTCGATTACCTGGCATGCACCCTTATCGAGGACGGATGGTCCACCAAGTCGATGATTCGTCGAATCGTCCTGTCCGGAACCTACCGCCAGGCGTCTCACTTTGATGAGCAATGCTTCCACAAAGATCCCGAAAACACCCTGCTGTGGCGCATGAGCAAACGTCGCCTCGAAGCGGAGGCGATTCGCGATGCCATGCTGGCAGCTGCCGGCACGCTGAACATGGATCGACCCTCCGGCTCCCCCGTCTCACGCTTGAACAACATCACCCCAGCAAGGCTGCTTGCATCTGGACAACTGGAATCCATGACCCATAATCAGAACCGTTCCGTGTATCTGCCGGTGATCCGCGACAGCCTGCCAGATGCTCTCGACGTCTTCGACTTCGCCGAAGCCAGCCTGGTAACCGGCGCCAGAGATGCCACCATCACTCCGGGGCAGGCACTCTACATGCTCAACAACCCATTCGTGCAGGATTGCGCTGCTGATCTTGGCCACCGGCTTCTCGAACAGGAAACCGGCTCTCGCGAACAGCTTGCTCTCGGTCATCTGCTCTGCTACGGGCGCCCGCCAACACCGGAGGAAATCGACATCGCCGCCCGATTCTACGACGATTTTCTGACTCGAGCCGATACAACCAGCCATCTCAATCCAAGACTCCTCGCCTTGCACTCGTATTGCCAGGCACTGTTTGCCAGTGCCGAGTTCCGGTATCTGGACTGATCTCACCGCCGTGGATCACGACAAATCGCGAAGAAAGTGACGTTTTCCTCTCTTGCGCCGAGAGACACCGAAACCATGCAAAGCTCTCTGATGAGTGCGCAATTCCATGACCTCTCGATCCCTGTCGTCGGCTACGACCATGGATTACAGATCGATAGCTACCTGCAAAGTATCGCGGCCCTCCATCAGAACCCTCAACTAGAAATCATCGTTGTCGACTCGGGCTCCCCCGATCGCCCTATTGAAATTGCCCGCTCATTCGACGCGCTGGTCTCGCACAATGATTGACTCAGGATGTGGGTCGCAACTGCAAAAACCTTTCAGACGCTCGTCAACCAGAGTAACCCTTACAAAAACAGCTCGCAGGAAACTTCATCTCCACAACAATCCGTATCGTAGCCCGCGCGCAAACCATGAGAATCGCAGCCGTCTACAATCGCTTCGTCCGCAGTGGAGGGCTGGAGGAAAACTACCTCTCCGACTTCATCGCGCAACTTCTTGCCAACGGTTACCAGGTTGACGTCATCACCGGGCAAACCGATTCCGACACCTCATCGCTCCCACCGGAAACCCGTGTCAAAAAGCTGCGAACCCGTGCGCTCACCCCTGCCTCCCGTTTGCGTGGCTTCAACCGTGGCGCAGCGCAAGCTGTCGATGAACTTGCTGCGGATGTCAGCATTGGTTTCGGTCGCACCACCACCCACGATCTTCATCGCGCCGGCGGCGGATGCCACCACGTCTACTCCGATCTGCTACCCCTTGCCAAGCGACTGGGTCCAAAGAACCGTGCCGAACTGGCCTTGGAACGTGCGCTGTATACTTCCGGTAAAACCAGGCATTTTATATGCAATTCCCAAATGGTCGCCGGACAGATTTCCCAGGCCTACGGGGTGCCCGGCGAACGGATTTCCATCGTCCGTACACCCGTCGACCACGCTCGTTTTCATCCGAGCAGCTCAGACGATCAGATCCGCAAGGAAATCTGCGCCGAGCTGCGCACCGAGCCGTCCATTCCGGTTCTGCTGTTTGTGTCCCTGGGGCATCGCCGCAAGGGAATCGACGCGATTTTGCGGGCGTTGCCCCAAGTCGATGATGCCCACCTCTGGATCATCGGCAGCCGCCTTGAATCCCATCACGTCGCCGAGATCGAGCGGCGTCAAATTGGACATCGCATTTTCCACCTCGGGCGTCCCAGTGACCCCGCCCCGTACTACCGCGCCGCCGATTTTTTCCTGCATCCGACCCTCTATGATGCCTGCGCCAACACCGCGCTTGATTCGATGGCATCCGGTCTTCCAGGACTCATCTCGATTCATGATGGCGCCCACGAACTTGTCGTGGATGGCAGAACCGGCTTCCTGCTTGAACAACCCGACAACCCCGAATATCTCGCGGCCACTATCGCAAAGGCGCTCGCGCTGGATACAAAACATCGAAAATCACTGGGTGAGGCCGCCCGCCAACAAGTACTTCCCCTGACTTGGGAGAACCACTTGCAGCAATGGTTTCAACTCATCGAAGGTTTGCTCTCCTGCCGCTGAGATCGCCTCCCCTACTCTACCACAGCCGTTCATCGTCTCTGCTGAACGAATTTTTCACGACACGCACTGACATCACGGGTATTCGTCCATATACGTCCCGCTAACTTTTTTTAACGCCCGTCTGACAAACTTGATGACACGCAGAATTCTCATCATCTGTTCACTTGGCTTTCTGACCTTCCTCGGAATCAGCGGCACTGAACTCAGAAGCGAGGTAAATCGTACCGATATCGTCTCACAAGCGCGTGTCGCCATTCGCCAAGCAGGATTTGAAGGCGTTCGCGTCACGGACGGAGGCCAAGGAACCCTGATTCTGAGTGGTACTGTCGCATCCGAAAGAGAATCACTCGACCTCCAATCGATCCTGCTCGCAAGAAAAGGAGTCCAGAAAGTCGACTCCCAGCGACTTACTTGGAGAGAAACCCGCCCCGCCCCCTACATCGGGCTCGTGCTCCTTGATGACACTCTCATGCTGGCAGGCCAGGTGAATAACCATGCGGTCAAAGCCCGTATCCTGAAGGATTTTCGTGCGACTTTCACGGAACCCATCCGCATCGAAGACCAGATCGAGGTCTCCCGCGCCATCGATAACCCGGCAACGTTTTACGC
>JBDQJG010000114.1:0-10178 GCA_040263955.1 Verrucomicrobiales bacterium | reverse complement strand
GGTCATACTGGTAGCGGTGGGTGGGAAAGACGACCGCGAAGCCGGAATTGAAGGGCAGCAGTTTTCTTTCGCCGGATCCGGGCCGGAACTGCGGGTGCTCGAAGTAGAGATCCTTGAGGCTGTGGTAATTTCTCTGCACCTGGGCAAAGGGGCTCTCCTTCAGGGTGTGCGTGGCGCCTTGCTTGTGGACGACCGCCGACCCGTCCTGGCGCAGCTCGATATCGCCGCCCTTCACTTCCAGGACCAGCAAGCCGTATTCCGGGTGCATGATGACGAAGTCGATCTCTCCGGGTTGGAGCGGCGTCCGCGAGGAGTGCTCCAGCATCTTGGGGCGCAGCCATGGAAAGCTGTGGTAGACGAGGGTCTTCTTGTCGAAGCAGTCCTTGAGCGCGGTGGCGAGCAACCGCTCGCCGAAATTGCCGATCGAGTCGACGTCGGTGGTGGGAATCAGGGTAGCCATGCTTCAGCGAAACCTCGCGAGCCTAAATGCTAGGCGCACTCGCTTCAACAAGCCCGCACAGGCCTTTGCTAAACCATGTCTTCTGCTAGCAGAGCATGGTCGCGATGCAGCACGCGTAACCGCGTGTTACAGCCCCAGCGGCACGCCGGGAGCAGGGCGACTGCCCGTGCTTTGCACGGGCAGTCGGAGACGGCAAACAGGCCCGAGCAATTTTGTTCGGGCGCTGAAGAAGACGGACTTTTACAGGGAATTCTTCTTCCGTTCCTCGTCGACGATGCTTTGCATCGCCGCCTTGTAGTCGAGGTCTTCCTCGCCGGTCATGGCGCGGCGGCGCATCGCCACCATCTTGCGGTTGAAGCTGGAGCTCGAGGACATGACACCGGCGTGGTCGTAGGAAACCGTGGCGGCCTTGTCATGGTCGATCCCCATCTGCACGGCGGTGGCGATGGCGTCCTGGTTGGCGCCCAGGAACAGGAATTCCCAGCCGTATTTCTCCTGCTGGTGGCGGATCATTTTCGAGATTTTCTTCAAGGAGAATTCTGAAGAGGCATTTTCGTAACCGTCGGTGAAAATGGCGACGATCACCTGGCCGGGGCGCTTGGCCTCGGGTGTGGCTTCGAGTTGCCTGCCCAGCTGCACGATGGTGCGGCCGATGGCATCGAGCAGGGCGGTCATGCCGCGCGGAACGTAGCTGGTGGTATCGAGCTCAACGATTTCTTCCAGTGGCAGGCTCTGGCAGGGAACCAGGTACTCGTCGTCGAACAGCACGAGGGTCAGCCGGGCGTGGCCCGGGGCCTTGCGCTGCTCGGCGAGGAACTGGTTGAAGCCCGCGATGGCGGGCTCTGTCATCGACCCCATGGAGCCGGAACGGTCTAATACATAAGCAATTTCAGTCAGGTTTTTTTTCATAATCAGGGAGTGCCTTCCCCTCAACGGACCGGATTGAATCCGGGAAGTCGAAAAAAAGGCGAATTGTCAGTTTATCATATAAGTAGGTGTTTGTCAAAAAAGCGCGATTTCAGGCAGCCTTTGTGCCCGGAATTACCGCGTAAAATGACCCAACATCTCCCAACATCCCACAGGGGTAGGACATCTGGTGGGTGATAGCGGAAAGTTTTATCAAGAAATTTCCCAAAGCCACGACCCGAGGCAGACGAGGCGGCCCCGCCTTCTGGACTTGAAGAATCTTTGATTACTGCGGCGGCCCGCAGAAAACCGCCAACCAGACGGTGTCTTCCGCTACCGCCGTGGAGGTGACCCGGTGCCGGCAATGCGCCGGGATCTCGAGCCAGTCGCCGGGGCGCATCTCTGTGGCCTGGTCCTGCCCCTCGAATTCCAACGCGGCGGCACCGCGCAGCAGGACGACCCACTCGACTTCTTCCTGATCATACCATTCTCCCTCGCGGGATGCGTGCCCACGCGAGACAATGCGCTCTACCCGAACCGGGCCGCCCCCGGACAGCAGGGTCTCGATATGTTCCTGCGGCAGTGATGCCGGGACGTTCTCGAATAGGTTACCGCGGTGCATGATTCCTGCAGGTCACCTGGCTCGCCGATCCGGCCGATCGCCGGCATGAAACCCGCCCTCGAAGAGGTGACCGGGACGCAGCTCGATGCCCAGGTCATCCTGGTAGCGCCGAAGCAGCCGGTGGTCGTGCTCGGTGATCAAGGAGATCGCCGTGCCGGATGAGCCTGCCCGGCTGGTACGCCCGACGCGATGAAGGTAATCGTTGCTCTGCGAGGGGAGGTCGAAATTGATGACGTGAGACACCCCCTTCACGTCGAGACCCCGGGCGGCAAGATCCGAAGTGATCAACACCGGGGCTTTTGCCTTGCGAAAATCCTGCAGTGCCTGCCTGCGATCGCTTTTGTCCCGGGCACCGTGGAGGTCCACCGCGGCAATCTTGTGGTGGGCAAGTTTCGCGGCAACGACCTCGGCATCTTCGTTGCGATGCAGAAACACAATAACGCGCTCCGGGTCGATGGCGTGGATCAACTTGCGCACGATATCCGGCCGGTCACGCCGTTCGCACTCGATGAAAAGATGCTCGATGGCAGGGTTGATCGTGTTGGCATTCGATTCGATTTCAAGCAGGTCCGGAGACAGCGCCTCTGCCTCGCGGCTGCTCTCGGAACGGCGGGTAGCAGAAACAAAGACCAGCTGGCGCTCACGCGGGGTGGCCTTGATGATCCGGTGAATGGTTTCCAGCGAGTCCCCGAAGAGGATGCGGTCGGCCTCGTCGATGACGAGATGCTTGATCGTGTGGGGCTTTACCTTCTTTGCCTGGATGAGTTCGGCGATGCGCCCGAGGGTGCCGACTACGAGGTGGGGCTTCTTCTTCAGGTTTTCCACCTGGCGCTTGAAGGACACACCCCCGATAAGGGCCTGGACACGGATACCCGGAAACGCGCCACGCGCCAGGTCGCGGGCCACATCGCAAACTTGAACGGCCAGTTCGTGGGTTGGCACAATGACCATGCCCTGAAGCACACGCTGGTCCGCATCGATCCGGGAAAGCACCGGCAGGAGATACGCCAGGGTCTTGCCGCTACCGGTTTCAGAGCTGAGGTAGGCATCCCCGCCGCCCAGCAGCGCGGGTATGGCTTTGTGCTGGATGGCCGTGGGCTGCTCGATGCCGGCAGCGGCCAGAGCCTCCTGCGCGGCAGGGTTGATTCCAAGGTCACAAAACGCGGTCATAGGTACACGGCAGGAGGATTGAGGAGAGGCCGGCAGCCGCGCCAACTCTACCAGTCTTTCTCTTATCCGCGACCATCGAGTGCCGTAGTGGAATTGCACGGCGGTGAACTACCGCCAACGATGGCCGGATGATGCCGCCTGAACCGGCCCGGTGCTTGCCTCACCTTATCAAAAGACATCTTCCCAATCCTTGGGTGTCTGTTCCAGCCGCGTGAAGGTGCGGCGAATCAACGCGGCGACTTCCTCTGCACGGTGGGCGAAGTGCGCCTCCCACCGACGCGGGTAATCATCCAGCTCGTATCCGCGGGGAACCGGCATGCGGTAGAGGTGCAGGAACAGCAGGCGGAAGGCGATGTGCCTATCTGAATCCGGGCCGTCGTACACACCCTCCCATTTGCCAAGCGAACGCTGCAGCCCGAAGAACACCAGGAAATTGAGTTTGTCGTCTTCATGGAAGACGCGAGTCTTGACCAACGGTGCCACGAATTCCGGGAAGCCAAGCGATGGATCGCGGCGCTCACGGATAATGTCCTCCATCAGGCGGTAGCCATCGACCCGCAGGGCGCAGATATCCAACACCTCGCGCTCGAGGTCACCAACCGGGAAGGCGTGCTCGCGAAATTGCCGATCCTGTTCGTCGCGGTCGTCGCGGTCGTCGCGGTCTTCTGATGGATCTGGTTGGTCGGTCATGGGAAAGGGCGGCAGGGCTGCCGGTTTGAGGTGAGGGCGAAAGGGCCGCCCGTTTTAGGTTTTAGGTGGTTAGGTTTTAGGTCCGAGCAAGCGAGGGGGGAGGAGAAAGGCAGTTTTAAGATTCAAGATTCAAGAATCGAAGGAAGCGGCGCGACCGGAGATGGACGAGGCTTCAGCCGAGCCCGAAGGGTGACCGAGCAGGCGGTGCGAGGGAGTCATTTCAGGCTGGGGTGGCGAGGGAGTCAATCAATCGAAGGTAGCGAGGAGCTATCAAGACATAGGTAACGCTTTTATGTCAGGACATGGGTAACACCTTGTCTTGTTGTGCGTGTTCATCAATCGGCGACAAACAGGGAGACCGGGCAATAACCTACTCGGAGCGCGTCCGGGTGCCGGGGCGGCCGTAGCTGCCGAGGGCGTCTGCCATGACATCCCACACCTCGTGGTAGGGCTTGTGGGCCTGGTCGGGGGTGGTGGCGATCCGGCTTTTGAAATTGGAATAATCAATGCTGTCACCGAGGAAGGCCATCACGGTATCGAGCTCCGGCTTGCCGATCAGGATGCGGGCGGCGTAGTCGCCGTCCGGCGTGTCGATGACCTGCGCGCCGCACGCGGCGAGGGCGGGCACGCGCTGGATCAGGTTCTGCAGGTCGCGGCGCTCACGCGAGCGCAGGTGAAAGGTGCCTTTTTCTGGTTTCTCGACGATCGAGAAAAAACCGTGTCGGGTCATGAGCCACATGGGAGGTAGAGAATGGTGAAGAGTAAGGGCGGAAGAGCCGCCCGTTTCAGGTTTTAGGTGCAGGCGGATGAGCCGCCCGTTTTAGGTTTTAGGTGGTTAGGTTTTAAGTCCGAATCTGCGAGGGGGGAAGAAGATTCAAGATTCAAGAATCGAAAGGAGCGGCGCGACTGGAGATGGACTGAGTGAAACGAAGCCCGAAGGGTGACTGAGCGTGGGGCACGAGCGAGTCAATCAATCGGAGTGAACGGTGACTTACGATTTTATTTTGCACCAGGGGTGGGACATCTGGTGGGTGATGAGGCGAAAAATGCGCAAAAAGTGTGGGAACGAAGAAGACACCCGGATCTGTGCTGCCACCTCGCACATGGGGTGAGACATAGTATGGGTGATGGCAGGTGCTCCGCCGGATGCGCCCGGGCTTCAGGGCGCACGATCAACGGCATGGATCCAGTCGACTTCCAGGGCAAAGGGGCCGTCCTGCTTGTCGTAGATCATCAAACCTACAGCTTGAATCCGCGTGCGGTCGAGCGTGGGCGGATCGGCAAAGGTGCGCCCGCGAAAGCTCGGTTCAAAGGCTGAAAAGGGCAGGTAAATCTTCTGCCATTGGTCTTTTTCTGTTTTGAAATCAGCACGGAATGCAATCGGCCAGTTGCGATACCTGGCATCAGTACGCAGGGACAACTTGTAGGTCCGACCATCGCCACGCACCCGGACAAGGATACCGGAACTACCGGAAAGGTCGAAGGCCCCCGCCCTGGTCCGGATGGAGGAGAAGCCCCCGCCGTCGGTATTGGTGACGCCGCTGAAGCGCAACACGCCGTCGTGAAAAACCGGGCCACCACGGGAGCGCCCGCCCATGACGTCGTCGTTTACGGTCTGCCAGTCAGAGGCAACGTCGCTGCGCTCGAAGTCCTCGAGCACGATGGCGGCTGCATTGGCACCAGCGCCCGCGGCATCCAGCTCCCCTGCCCCGGCGCGCAGCCAGTTGCCGGCATACAGGGACGCGGCAGCACAAGCCAGCGCGCCCATCCTCTTTGCCCGCCACCTGCCCGCTCGTATTCTGGTCAACCTGTTGCGCATGAATTACCGGAACTCTTAGCACCTCCGCAATGGAACGCGCCAACCATTCCTCGCGATGCCTCTTTTCACCTTCTCCTCCCCCCCCCGCGCCGGCATTGTGTAACGCGCCTGCAACACTCGTGGGATTTCTCGGTGCAGCGGGTGAACGACCGCAGCGATGAAACCCCCGACAACACGTCGAGAAAAGCAACTTCAGCGATTGCCGAAGACCTTCTCGAGTGATTGTTCAGCGGCGACAGGGTCCTTCGCGAAGACCGCTTTCAAATCATAGGCCATCCTGCTGAAGGAAGCCTCCCAGGTGTAGAGTGAGACCGGGCCATACACGCCACGCCCCATGCGGCTTGCGGCGGGATTGAATTCCAAGTCGGATGTCTGCCAACTTTGCCCGTGGCCATATTCGGGATTGCTGAAACGGAAGGTCTCTGTGCCAGCGGCGGTGTCGCCCTGCTCGGAGTGCACCGGGGAGAAGTTCAGCTCATGATCGCCCTTGTGCTCGTAATGGTCGAAATGGAATCCGTGACCCTTTGCAGGCTCCGCACCCCAATGGAAAGTGAACGTGCGGGTACCGTCCTTCGAGGTCTCGGTGAGGATGAATCCCAGGTAACACTCTTCCTCGAAGGCAACCGTCCAGTTGCCACCCTTGACGTCCTCGCGGCCACTGATCTGCTCGCCAGTCAATGGCGCGTGGGTGGCCACGCCGGGATCATCCCGGTAACTGACCTCCTCCAGCGAAACCTCGATCTTTTCGGTGCCTTCGGGTGGGCCTTCGAACCCTACTATGGCGATTCCCTCACCTGGGCCGAAGGAGTAGCGCCGCTCGCCCCACCGCTTTTTGGCAAGTTCGTTTCCCTCACCATCCAGAAAACGCACCCGGTAGGAAACTCCCCTGACCTCCCGGTCACTGTGATTGAATACCTCAATCAGGGGCAGGCCCCAGCCCCTGCTGTCTGCTCCGAGCACCCCCTTGCAGACCAACGAGACCGGCTCCCCTTCCTGCGGCTCTCCCGGGGGGCCGGTCCAGGCCGGCCATTGGGTGCCGTCTTCCCAGGTAATTTCTTTTACCGTCCCGGCAACGGCCGCGGTGTCGTCCTCGATCCAGAAATCGGTCAACTCGATCTCGTGGTTACGCCCCTTGCCCAGCTTTTTACCGTTCTTGCCGAAAGCCCCGTCGCAGCTGTGCGGCACGGTCTTCTGCACACTGCCATCTTCCTTGTAGAGGGTGATGCCCACCACCAGTTTGGTGATCGCCAGGTCGCCGTTGTTGACTACTTGAAGCTCCGCCCGGCGGGATTCGCCGCTACCCCTGATAGGTTGGGCGCGCACCTCCACGGGCGGAGAGAGAACCACGAGACCCCCGCCGCTGCCGGAAGCCGGGCCCACCACAGGCGCCTCCTGCTGCACGAACGGTCCCGGCTGGACCTGGGCGGGCGCCTCATCTTCCATGGTGGGTTCCAACCGGGCAAGGTCTGCGGATTCCGGTTCCTCATTCATTTCGGCTTCGAATGGCGCTTCGGATTCAGCATCCGCATCGGGTGCGACAACGATTTCCGGTTCCTCATCAGGATCGGCATCCATCTCGGGATCGGATTCGGATTCGGGTTCCATGTCCGCGGCGAGCTGCCTCTCTTCCCCCACCCCGGCGAGTGCCTCCTCCGCGTGTTCGATCTCCTCCTCCGCGTCCATGACGCTCTCCGGCGCCTCGGTGTCCAGGTCCATATCCTGTGTGCCGACCGGCTCGGCTTCCGCCTCGGAGCTCCGTTCCTTGTCGTGTTTTCTGGCGACAGCTTCCAAGCCCGGGGGCATTAGAGGCGCCGCCTTGCCGACAAAAACGACTTCACCGTCCTCGTCCGTGCGCTTGATTGTCGGCGCGATAAAAAGCTCTTCCATATCCGGGTCGATCTCATCGGCCATGTCACGCCAATTGCCCTTCAATGAGGTATCAACCCCGGATGCCGCCAGTTTCATGGCCAGCGCAGTATCCTCGCGCCCCAGGGCCTCGGCACGATCCGCCAGTGCGGAGAGCACCAGGCGCTTATAGAGCTTGGCATCGAATTTCCGTCGGCGGCGATCTTCGCAGATCTCCTTGGTCAGCGCCAGCGCCCAGTCATGGACTCCTTCCTCGTAGTTCGAGCGCAACCAGGTTTCGATTTCGAGCGGACAGCGGATGAAGACTTCATCGATCGCCGCCAGTGATCTGCTTTCCTGCCGCGAGAGGGAGGCCGACAAGATGATCGCCGGCAAGGCGATCGCAACGAGCACGGCGCCGAGCCCGATCCAGATGAACCTGGCCAGGTTTTCCGGCTCGTTCGCCGGGAGACTGAACTTGTGTGGATTCATGGTCGGGGTACCAGGTGATCAGATGCCTGCGGATGCAGTCGGCAGGGTGAACCAACCGATCGAAGGGCAGCATTCTGGCCGAAAGATCGGAAAATGCAAAGGCCTGATCAGGAATAATCACGCGCCGCGCCGCGCGCACATCGCGACTGCGGCACTTACTGCCCCGCTCCCTGGCCGGGAACGTAGGAAATTTTCAAGTCATGCACGGGAGTTTCGAGATTCTCTGCCTGGTAAACGGTGATTTTCTCGGCAGAGAAGTCAATCTGATACCAGTTGTCTGCCTCATTCTGCATACCCTTCAGATTGAGGTGATGGCGCCCCCCCATCAGGGCGTAGCTGCCGGCATGATTGTGGCCATTGAGCCAAAGCACCACGTTGGGATAGCGATCGAGCATGGCCCGCATCTCCTCGCTGTTAAGCAGGCTGTGCCCAAGCGGCTTGTGGATCGGGTAATGGCACATCAACACCACGGGTTCACGCGCCTGCAGCGCCCGGTCAAGCACTCCGGCCAGCCACTCGATCTGCTGCTGCGAAATACCGGCATTCCACGGCTGGCGGTGCGGCCCTTCCACTGCATCATAATACGCCCTGGCTTGCGCGTATTCGGGGCTTGCAGCATCGACGTTCAAGTGGCTGAGGTCGCCGTCGAGCACCACGAAACGGAAGCCTTTATGGGCGAACTCATAATAGGCTTTGTCCTTGAAGCCGAAGGCACGCAGTACGCTGGCCGGCTTGGCAAGCCCGTCGCTGTCGCGGTGGGGCACGTAATAATCGTGATTGCCCAGCACGAGATGCTTCGGGCAGGCGAGCGTGTTCCAGACCGCAAGAAACTGATGCGTATGCTTCCAGTTTATTGGCTCCAAGGTCAGGGTCTCCGCGGGAAACTTCGCGTAGTCGATGTCGTCCCAGTCGATGTGATCACCCAGCGACACTGCCCAGTCGAGCTTGCGCTGGTTCCACCGGGCAATTGCATGCTTGAGGCGCTGCAGGGCCTCGCGCGGCTCGCGCGCACCCCGCGGGTCGGTATCCGCATACTGAACGTCTGCCACCGCAGCGATTGAGAACGTCTCCGCATTGGCCGCACTTACGGGGAACACGCAACAAATGGCCGCACAAAAAATCGCTGAGGAGCAGAGCTGTTTCATGATGACAACTACGGCAGGCTTCGAAGCAGGCTTTCATCGAAGCTGTCCCAGACTCGGGACTGAAGAGAACGCCGCGCACAGCCAACGGGCCAACGGGCCAACGGGCCGAATTCATGCATGCACCTGCGAAAAAACAGGCTAATGAAACCGACGAGCTGTATCCACGACACCATGAAAAACCCGCACTGCATGAACCCTCTGCGAATCGAAGCCTGGATGGCATGCGCGCTCCTCCTGGCAGCGACGGCCGCGTTGGCCGAGGCCACACCGAAATCCGAATCGGTGCCGAACGAGGCCACGCCCACTCCCGGACCAACCTTCCAGGATGTTTCCTATGGCAACCATGCGAAAGAGCTGATGAATTTCTGGCAATTCGAGTCGGAGCAGCCACTTGCCGTATTGCTGGAGATTCACGGTGGCGGCTGGATGGGAGGCGCCAAGACCGAGGGCGAGAGACCAAAAGGCTTCCGCGGCAACTACCACGTGGCATCGATCAGCTACCCGCTGGTCAACGAGGGTGGTCGCCAACCGGAAATGCTCGAGGCCGCACTGCGCGCTGTGCAGTTCCTGCGCTTCAAGGCAAAGGAATGGAATATCGATCCGCGGCGCATCGTGCTGACCGGTGGTTCGGCCGGCGGATGCTCGAGCCTGTTGGTCGCCCTGCATGATGACGTGGCGAACCCCGAGAGCGCGGACCCGGTGGAGCGTTTCTCTTCGCGGGTGAGCGGCGCGGCAGTCGCCGGCGCCCAGACTACCATGAACCCGTTCCTGATCACCGAGCGCATCGGGGAAAACACCTTCGGCAACCCGATGCCCTACAAACCCTTCGGAGCGGAGACCGCCGAGGAACTGATCGCGAACTGGGAACAGCACAAGGAACTGGTGCTGCGTTGTTCGCCCCTCACCCATCTCAGCGCGGACGATCCTCCCCTGCACCTGTCCTACAACGAGCCCCGTGAATTTCCCACGAGCAGCGGAAAAAACGGTATCCACAGCCCGATCTTCGGCGAGATCCTGCTCGAAGCCTGC
>JBDQJG010000113.1:0-10249 GCA_040263955.1 Verrucomicrobiales bacterium | reverse complement strand
GGCCCGAATCGCGATTCGCGGGGCGCGCACGCCGCAGGCCGAGGCCGAGGCCGTGGTGGAGGAGATCGAGCGGCTGGTGGGCGGAACCAGCGAGTTCTCGATGGACAGCGGCCGCGTGGAGTCGGCGGTGGTCGCCTCGTCTTCGGGCTATGACTCACTCGACGAGGCCGCCCTGCGCGCGGTGCGTGGCTGGCGCTTCAAGCCCGCCCGCGATGTCACGGGTGCTCCTGTTGCCCAGGCGTTGCGTAAACCGATCGATTTCCAGTTGCGCTGAGGGGTGCTCTTGTAGCGAGGTTGTTATCCAACTGGCGACAAGGCATGAGTGTAAGGCTTGGAATTGCCCGACTGGTGCGGAGCGGGAGTCTCGTTTACGGGCCCAGCAGGCCGGTGGCCTTTCGGCGCAGTTCGTCGATCTGCTGCTCAATGATGTGGGGCGGCAGGTTGAGCAGGTTCATGACCTGGTCGGCGACCAGCAGGCGGGTTTCCAGCATTTCGGGCACCACGTGACTGGCTCCCAGTGAGACCAGTTCCTCGAGCTCGCCCTCCTCGTAGCAACGCAGGATCACAGGCACCTCCCAGCCGTGCGCGCGAATCTGCTTCAACGTGTTCCTGGCCATGCTGTGGGACTCGAAAGTGAGCACTGCGAGGCGGGCATTTTCGATGTGGCAACTCTCGAGAATTTCCAGGCTGTTGCAGTCACCGTAGACGATGTTGACTCCACGCCGCCGGTTTCGCTGGACTCTGCCCAGATCATTTTCGATCACGATGAAGGGGATATCGTGCAATTTGAGCAGAGAGGCGATGGTCTGGCCGACCCTGCCGTATCCGCCGATGATGACGTGATCGTTCTCGTGCAGCGTGACAACGGCATCTTCGGAGGCATGATTGGTCTCCTTTCGGGTGTAGGGAAGAAAGGGCAGCAACCAGTCGGTGACGGCGGCATTGCTGCGGATCAGCAACGAGCTGGCGGCCATGCTCAGCAAGGCGAGAATGATGATGAACGAGGTCTGCTCGTCGGGTACCAACTGCTTGTTGTTGGCCAGTGCCAGCAGCGCGAGCCCGAATTCACCTGCCTGGGCAAGCGTGATTCCACTGCGCAGGGCGGTCCGCTTAGTGTCACCCATCAGGTTCACGACCACTGACACCACGGCAATTTTCATGAAGATCAGAACCGCCGTGAACGCCAGCAGGCGCGGCCAGTAATCGAGCAGCAGCGAAAGATCGACACTCATGCCGAGGGTCACGAAAAACAGCCCCAGCAGGATATCCTTGAACGGTCGCAAATCAGTTTCGATCTGGTGCTTGAAATCACTTTCGCCGAGCATCATGCCGATGATGAAACCCCCCAGCGTCATGGAGAGATGCAGCTGATGCGTCAACCACGCCGCCAGCATGCCGATGACCAGGGTGGCCAGGACAAAGATTTCCCGCGACCGGTTTTTGCTGATCTCCCCGTAGATATGGGGCAGCACCCAGCGCCCGGCACTCATCAACACGACCATCAACAGGCCCGCCCGCAGCAGTGCCGAGAACAGCTCCTGCGAGAGACTGGTTTCCTGGGAGGCGGCCAGGACGGGAACGAGTATCAGGAAGACTACCGCGATCAGGTCCTGGAAGAGCAGCACCCCGATCGCCAGCTGCGCGTAGCGCTTGTTCATTTCCCGGTGCTGTCCCAGCTCACGGGTGACGATCGCGGTGGAAGAGAGCGCCAGGGCGCCGGCGATCAGGATAGCCGCTTCCACGGTGGTTCCCCACAGGTAAACGCTTGCGGCGAAGACCCCGGTGCAGGCAGCCACCTGGATGGATCCCACCCCGAAGACGATGAATTTCATCTTCAGCATCCTGGTCAGCGAGAACTCGAGACCGAGGGAGAACAACAGGAAGACCACCCCGAATTCCGCGAGGCCCGAGAAATCCTCCGGCCTTTCGATGAAGCCCAAGGCATGGGGTCCGATTACCGCCCCGACTGCCATGTAGGCGACGATTGTCGGCAGCCCCAGGCGCCTGAACAGCAATGCCGCCGCCAGCGACGAGCAGAGGATAATGAGAAGTTCTTCGGTAAGAGTGCCCACGGTGAGTTGGAGTAGCTCGTGAAGACACCTTCAAAGCAAATCGCAGTTTTACAATCCGCGAAGGCAAGAGACACAGTCCGGCACGTCGGCCGGCGTCCCGCCACCATGTCTCCGGAGGGACGTGCCGGATCCCTTGGAGAGAGAGCCAGGCCGCTCAGGGGGCCTCAGGTGCGATGCCCGGAATGACTTGGTGCGCGGAAAGGTGGTCGTCTCCTACCACCACGACCATCATGGGGTTGATGCCGGTGACGTAGCCGACGCCGTTTTTTTTCGTGCGCGGCGTGCCGTCGACTGTCACCTGCAGGCCTCCCTCACCGGTATCGTCAATCTCCACGGTGTGGGAGCCACCGCCTCGAATGGTTGCCTCGAACTGCTTGCCGGAAGGGAACGTAACACCGATCCGGTGCTCGCTGGCCGAGGCGTTTACGATCATGAAGCGCCCCTCGAGCATGTACGTCTCGTCGAGGAACTCTTTGCCCTCCCAGGTGATGATGAAGGTGACGACCACCAGGAACAGGCAGAGACCAAGCGGCAGAATTTTGCGGGTAGAAGACATGGTGTTCGGTGAGTTGTTCAAAGGTGCGTTTTCCGGGGGCTCATCGTTCGCGTCTACTCGACCTTGTCCGATTGGCTGTCCGGGTCGTCCTGCCGCCTCGACCAGTAACCGTCCTTGTTGGTGTCGCTGGCATCGAACATGGAGTTCCGGAAGGTCGTGTATTCTTCCAGGGAGACCTGGCCATCGCCATTTTCATCCCAGTGGTTGAAGATCTTGCGCGCGAATACCTTGCCGGAAACCGACTTGCTCGGTGAGCGGTCGTGGGCGCTCCATTCGGAAAAATCCAGGTGCTTGTTCTTGTTCGTGTCCTGCAGGTTGAAGCGGGTATTCCAGGAGTCGACGTATTCTTTTTTGGAGACGCGCCCGTCCTTGTCGGCATCGAGTTCATTGAACCAGTTTTCTGTTCTTTCCCGTCCCTCGTCGGCAAGCGCGAGACCTGTGATCGAGAGCATGATGGCGCATGTCTTCAGGGTAAGCGGAAGCGTGATATTCATGATCGAATCGGGTTTTTAACGTCCGGGAAATCCGACGCAACTGGTTAACTTACACCAAAAATGACCCTTTAACCATGGCACACCCGTTTCTGGTAAAAAAACGGCCGGCTTTTCCCACAGAGGGAAAAGCCGGCCGCTGCACAATCAGCTGTTGATGACAGCTATCAGAAAGGCGCGCCTTCGACAGCCTGGCTGCCCTGCACCTTTATTCCGAAAGGTTGAAGAGCTGCGGCGATCGCTTGTTCATCCAGTTCGCCGGCCTTGGCGAGGTGGATGGTGATGCCACGGTTGACGTAGGCGGCGGCGACGTTGTCGACTTTTTCCAAGGCCACACGGACCTTTTCATTGGTATCCGCTCATCCCGTGCCGGTCACCGCGAGGACATATGCTGCCTCGGGAACCAGGATCTCCTCCTTCGTGAAGGCGCCAAGCCCCAGGCCTTTCGCCTTCAGTGCTTTGGCGACCGCGTCTTCCTGCAGTTCCTTGCCGTCTTCCATGATGACGGTGGCGCGGAGACCGGAGAGCAGGATCTGCTTGACTCCGTCCTGACTTTTCAGAGCCGAACTGGCCCTGGAAGTAACGCCTCAGCCGCGTCCGCTTACCTGGATGATGTAGATGTCGGCGGTGGCGCTTTGCGCGGCATCCGCTGTTGCCCCGGCAGGGGGCGCGGCATGGCTGGTCTGCACCGGCAATATCGGCAGGGCGGCCAGCCCGAGAGCGGCCATGCCGATCGTCGTGGTGGTTTGTAGTCGGGTTATTTTCATGATTTGTTGGTAGGGGATTGGATGAACCGTGAGTGCAGACGAGCGCGGCGTCGCAACTCATATGGTTCTTTATTCTAATATATACGTGCCCGGATTCAACTCGGGTCATTGCTGCTGTTGTGCGTCAAGGCACGGCAGCGCTTTCTACCAGTAGCCGGCGTCGTGGAAGGCCATGCCGGCCTTCTGGTCGAAGTGATAAGTCGCTCCGGCGGCACTCATCCTGCGGGGTCCGCCGTAGCTTGTCGCGTTCTCCAGCGGATTGAAGCTGAACGTGGTCGTTGTCTCGCGAATTTTCGGCTCGTAGCGTCCCACGGGTGAGCCGGTGAGCGCCCTGGTGATATCTTCCTCGCTGTAATCAACCCAGTATTTCGGCTTGGCGGCACGCTCTTCCCGGTAGCGCTCCCAGACATTCACCAGAAACTTGTCGAAGGCTTCGGCCGAGATCCGATACTGCGCTTGGTGTCCGGCGCGACCACTGTTCAGGGTGATATCGGTAGCTTCTGCCGGCAGGTAGCGGGTGATCCGGGGATCGGAGATATCGCTGCCTTGTTCGAAGTGGTGCAGCCCGGTGAGTAACTCCGGCGTCTCGGGCGCATCACCGGCGCGGGCGGTTGCCCCGCCGCTGGTGAGTTGTCCGGCGGGCAGGTTCTGGCTGTTCTGGATGGAGATTTTGCCGTCGGCGGTGATCAGCATTGTGAAAGCCGGGCCATCCTCCTGCGGGGCAGACTGATCATCCGGTGTTCCGGGGAGTTCTTTCGGGGTCCAGCTGACTGCCTGTTGATCGGCATTCCATTCTCCCGTGAAGACGGTGGGTGCGACCTTGGGCTTTTGCGCGAGCTGGGCCTCGGAATGTTTCAAGGGCCCGAAGCGAGCCAGCATCAGGCCGAACTGCTGATTTTCATCGGGCACCGCAATGATACTCTCCACGATCGCGTGTTGCGGGTTCTCAGCAGGCCACGTCCAGAGCAGGCTCCATGTCGAGGCCATGCCTCCCTGGGAGCTGCCCTTGACCTCCAGATTGCCGGTTACGGAAGTCGTGGCGGCACCATCGTCGATCTCGGCCTCGAAAGACCAGCTTCCGCGCGCTGCATTGAGCCCCTTGAAGAGGGCGATCTGATCGGGCGCGAAGCTTTGCGGAAGCGGCCATCCCAGCGCCTTCCATTCTGCGGAGATTTGCGACTCCGGTGTTTGGGCTCCGGCCTGCCGCGCTGGAGACAGGGTGACGGCGCTGCAGACTGTCAGCGCGGTGAGAGCGGACACGAAGAGGCGGTTCTTCAGGTTCATTGTGATCTGGTTTGTTGGTGGCTGTGTTATCGGGAACGACGCGCTCACTGGATTGTCTGGTGGTGCAGCCTGCGAGTTGACAGTTTGCTGACAATACCCGCCAGCAGCAGTACTGAACCGGTCAGGAGCAGCGTGACACTGACGAAAATATGAGCCACCCACAGCATTCCCGGTGGCGGCGGATTGGGAAGTGGCAGGGCGAAAAAAGCTCCGTATAACCATCCTGAAAACAGCAACGCGATGCCCCATGAAACTTTACCAAGCGGCGAATCCAGCCGCTTGTTGAGCGTTCTAGCAATTTCACCTGCAAGCGCTACCTGGGTCAGCGTGACGCCACCCAGGAAGCTCCACTGCCAGATGACTGTATGAAGGCGAGCTCGGGCTTGATCTTCGGGAGGCAGATCCGGCTGTGGAAATGCGAAAAACGCGCCGCAGAAAGTGCCCAGAATGCAGAGCAGGACTCCAATGATGAGGATGTAGCGGAATCGTATTCGACGCATTTTCCGAACCCGTGAATGGTTTCAGCCAGCGGGCGACAAAGTGAATCGTGTGACCCTCCAGCAATTACTTTGTAGCACAAAGCTAATGCCGGGGCAAGGCCTTGTTGTCAATTGCCCGCAGTCGAAAATGGCGGGGTCCCGGTGCAGCTGCCACTTTGAAGAAACACGACCGATGCGCCCGACGTATGGTGCTTGGGAAGAGAAAGTCCCGCCGACTGCATTGCAACCATGAGAACCAACCGACCAGGCAACGAAAATCACGATTCCACTGATTGTTTGGATCAATCCGCCCTGTCGCGGCGAGGGTTCCTGCACGGAGTGGGTGGGCTGGGAGCTGCGCTCGGCATGGGTGGATTTGCTGCTCGCGCCTCTTCCGCCGATGGCGCGCCGACGGATGCCGAGGGCAACATCATTCCCGGCTTCGAGAAAGCAGAGCAGGCAGCTGGCGCCTCGGCAGGCTGGCAACCGGTGTCCGAGCGGAAGATTCGCGTCGGCATTGCCGGCTACGGCTTATGCCATTTTGGAGCGGCCTTTTACTACCAGAACCATCCAAACGTCGAGGTGGTTGCCGCCACCGATCTGGATCCCCAGCGCTGTGCGCAACTGGCACAGGCGGTGGGCGCGAAAAAGACCTACCCGTCCTGCGAGGAGATGATCAAGGACAAGGACATCGAGGCGGTCTACATCGCGACGGATGCCCCCAGCCATGCCCGCCTTGCCATCCTGGCTCTGCAGCATGAGACGCACGTGTGCAGCGCCGTCCCGGCGGTGTTCGGATTCGAGGCCGAGGCCGAGGCCGGGCAGCTGTTCGAGGCGGTCAAGCAGAGCGGCATGAAGTACATGATGAACGAGACCTCCGCCTTCCACGCGGATCTCTACGCCAAGCGCCTGCAATACCAAGCCGGTGCGCTCGGTAAGGTGATGTATTCCGAGGGCGAATATTACCATGATTTCGGCCCCAAGGGGCTGGCCGGCTACAACCCGCAGACCGGCAAGGTGGACAAGTTCGGCTGGCGCCGGGGACTCGTGCCGATGTGGTATCCGACCCACTCCGCAGCTTACTACGTCACGATCACCGGTGGGCGCTTTACCGCGGTCTCCGGCCTGGGCACTCCCGGGCGCTACGAGGAATTTCAGGCGCAGAACAATGCCTACGACAACCCCTTTGGCACCGAGGTGGCCCTCTACAAGACCAGCGAGGGAGGCATCTCGCGCATGGCCGTGAGCTGGGACATGAAGAACGCCCACGGGGAGCAGGGCAGGGTCTACGCTGAGAAGCCGCATGACCCCAAGATCAGTGGCCAGCGCCCGCCCTTGCCGCCCGGTGTCGGTGGTGGCGGCCATGGCGGTTCTCACGGTCACCTGACCAACAATTTCATCGAGTCCATCCTGCTGGACAAGCAACCCATCGTGGGGATTGCCGACGCCTTGAACATCACGCTCTCCGGGGTGGTCGCGCACCAGTCCGCGCTCAAGGACGGCGAGTGGATGAAGATCCCGCAGTATGATGCTTGAGTTGGTCGTCTCTCCCCTGACAGCGGCGTGAAGAGACCTTGAAGTGAGTAACACCGCGAATGAAACTACCGACCTCCATGATCACGCATTGCCATCCCCGTGTTCCCGTCCTGCTTGCCTGCCTGTTCCTCGCGTTGCCTGCCTTCGCCGGAACGAAAATCGCGTTCATAGCCGGTCCGCGTTCCCATGCCTCGGGGGATCACGAGTTCCATGCCGGCTGCCACTTGCTTGCCAACAGGCTCAATGCCCAGAACGAGCTGGATATCGAGGCCTTCGTGGTCAATGCACCGGCTTGGGCAGAGGACGAGGCGGATCGTGCGCGGGTGGCGGCGGCGGATGCGGTGATCATCTACGCCGACTCGACCCGCGGCATCGCCAATCAGTGGGATTTCTTCGACACGTATGCAGCCGGTGGTGGCGGCTTGATGTTCCTGCACTACGCGGTGCATCCCAGTGCCGAGGAGGGCGAGAAATACTTCCGCCCATGGATCGGCGGCGCCTTCGAGACCGGCAAGTCGGTCAATCCGCATTGGGTGGCCGACTTCCGGGTGCAGCCGGATCACGAGGTCTCCCGCGGGGTTCCCGAGGTGGTCCATTCCTACGATGAGTGGTATTTCAATCTTGTTTTTCCTGAGGGCCGGGCCGCCAGCCGTGTCCGGCATCTCGGCACCGCCACGCCTACGCCGCAGCGCATCAAGCGGGTCATCAACCTGTGGACGGCCGCCGGCGCCGACCGGATCGGTTCGCCCGTCACGCTGATGTGGGGCTTCGAGCGTGAGGGCGGCGGACGAGGCGCGGGCTTCACCGGCGGTCACTACCACCGCAACTGGGCAATCGATGGCTTCCGCACGGCGGTGCTCAATACCATCGTCTGGACAGCGGGGCTGGAGGTGCCGGAGGGCGGGGTCAAGTCGCAGCCGGTCACCGAGGACGAGCTCAATGCCAATCTCGACAGCTATGGCGACACGCCCAACCCGCGCATCCCGTTGCCCGATATCGAAGAATTCATGCGGTTGCCTCCGGATGCCACGCTCGAGTCGCGCACCGCGAAAGCACGGCAGGAGCAGTCGTAGCACCGATTTAGAAAACTGCACCGATCGGGTCGGGCAGCCGCGTTCCCTCGTGATGTCCCGGGTTTCCTGTTTACCCGGTCGTGCGCAGCCCGCTGGCTATCGCACTGATCGAAAAGATCAGTTCGCGCGGCAGTTCACCACCGCTGGCTCGCCATTCGCGCAGCATGTTGACCTGCTGCAGATGCAGGACGTGCAGGGGTTCGTCGCGCAGCGCCACGGTTTTCGCGTAGCGAGGGCGGCGCTCCCGGATCGGCTTGGGGAAGAGATCGGCCAGGCGCTCCTCGAGCAGCTGGTATTCGCCCTCGATGCGCTGCATGAAGCGCTCGCGGACAGCGTTGTCCTCAACCAGCGAGGCGTAGGCCCGCATCAGCTCGAGGTTGGCACTGAACAGGTTTGTCTCTACCCCGGTGAACACGTAGCGCGCAAAAGTAGAGGCGCTGATCGTGTCGGCCAGTCGTTGGTAATCTTTTGCTGCTTCGGTGCGCAGCGTCTCCAGTGCGGTGCCGGCACCATACCAGCCGGGCAGGTAGAAGCGCGCCTGGGTCCAACTGAAGACCCAGGGAATAGCGCGCAAGTCGGCGAGGCTGGCACCACCGGTGCGGCGGGACGGGCGCGATCCCATGCGCGTTTGCTCAAGCGCGTCGATCGGTGTGGCCTGTCGGTAGAACTGCATGAAGCCCTCCGTTTCGAGCAGTTGGCGGTAGGCCTTGGTGCTGGCTCGTGCCAGCCGCGGGAACAGATCAATACCAGGATCCTGCTGCGTGTTCTCGCGCAGGTGTTTGACCGTGGAGCGGGTCACGCAGGCCTCCAGACTTTCCAGGTGGTAAGCGGCGTCCTCCGGGTAGGCATACTTGCGGGCGATGGTTTCGCCCTGCTCGGTCATGCGGAAGTCTCCGCAAAGTGACCCGTGGGGCAGCACCCGCATGAACCAGTTGGTCGGCCCGGCGCCGCGGCTGATGGTGCCCCCGCGACCGTGGAAGAAGCGGATCGCCACGCCATGGTCCTTGCCGGTTTTGGCGATGGCGTCTTGCGCCTGGTGCAGCGCCCACTGGCTCGCCAGGATGCCGCCGTCCTTGTTGCTGTCGCTGTATCCCAGCATGACCTGCTGGGTGACACGCGCCGGATCGCTGGCGACCGACAGATTGCGCCGGCTTACCGGATGGGCAAGGAAGCTGTCGACGATGCCGGCGCCGTTTGCCAGGTCGTCGAGGGTTTCGAAAAGCGGCACTACCTGCAGCGGGCAGGTCGGCTTGCCGTCAACCACCGTGGTCAGGCCGGCCTCACGGGCGAACAGGTGGACGAGCAGCAGGTCGGAGAGCTGCCGGGTCATGCTGACGATCAGCGCGCCGATGCCAGCGCCCCGCGTGCGGCGGTGCTCGGCGAGTACGCGGTAGCAATCGCGCACCGCATCCGCCTCTTGGCCGGCGCTCTGCCGTGGATGGAGAAAGGGTCGTGGCGATTCCAGTTCTTCGGAGAGAAAAGCGACGCGTCGCTCTTCCGGCCAGCTGGCGAAATCGGGGCCATCCTCGATACCGGCGGCCGCCAGCAACTGGGCCGCGGCACGGTCATGGAATTCGCTGTTCTGCCGGATATCGAGCTCGGCAAGGTGCAGGCCGAAAGTTTCGAGCTTGCGGGTGATCGGGCCTACCGTGTTCTCGGCGAGTCGCCCCGCCCCGATGGTGGCAAGCGAGTCGTGCATCAGGTCGAGGTCCTCGGCGAGATCCGCCACTGTAATCTCATCGTCGTTCTCGAGCCGGGCGCGCAGCAGGTAGCTGAAAGCGCGCCACGGCTCCTACGGGTTGCGTTGCAGGATGTATGCGCCCTCCGTGCCGAGCGAGTCCGCGAGAGCGCGGATGCGGGTCCGCAGTTCCTGCGAGGCCGGGTAGGCCGGGGCAGAGACGGTCAGCTGGTGGGCTGCCTCGGCGAGTTCCCGGCGGTAGAGCGTGATTGCCTGGCGGCGCAGCTCGGCCAGCGTATTGCGCGTTACATCG
>JBDQJG010000112.1:0-10343 GCA_040263955.1 Verrucomicrobiales bacterium | reverse complement strand
CCCGGAAGATATGGCTGCTGCGATGTCCGTATTGCTCGATGCGCTGCTTCCACGATCTTTCCGGTCCGTTGTCGCTGCTCAGAATGACCAGGGTGTCGGCGTCGAGTCCCGATTCTTCGAGAAACCGCAGGATGCGGCCGATGTGATGGTCGGTCTCGATCAGGAACTCGCCGTAGGCCCCGCACTCGCCCCTGCCGTGGAACTCGGGGAGGGGACAGACCGGGTAGTGGGGAGAGGTGTAGGGAAGGTAGAGGAAAAACGGCTGGTCCCCCTGGGCGGCCTCGGCCCTTGTGGCCATCCAGGCGATCGCCTCGTCGGTGAAGCGGGTCAGGCACTGCTCATCGACAAAGTCTTCCGCCACCTCGAATCCGGGCTTGCCCAGGGCCGCGCGGGTCTGCCCCGGGGTGTCCTCGTAGGGTGGCATGATCCGGTAGTCGACGTGGCGCGGGTTCGGTTTCTTGTTGGTGAAGAGGGTCGGCGGGATGACGGCGTGGCGTCCCTCGAACCAGGCGAGAATGCCGAAGTTGAGCGAGGCCGGGATGCCGAAGAAGTGGTCGAAGCCCTTGTCCAGCGGCATGTCGGTCAGCGGCTGTGACCAGTCACGCTTGCCCGGTTTGCCGGGAAACTGCATGCCGAGGTGCCACTTGCCGATCATCGCCGTCGCGTAGCCGTTGTCGCGCAGCAGGGAAGCGAGGGTCAGCCGGTCGTTCGGGATCAGGCACGGTGCCTCGGCTCCCAGCACCCCGCGCTTGAGGGTGGTGCGCCAACAGTAGCGCCCGGTGAGCAGGCCGTAGCGCGACGGAGTGCAGACCGCGTCGGGACTGTGCGCATTGGTGAAGCTGACGCCCTCGCGGGCCAGTCGGTCCATGTGGGGTGTCTGGATTTTCGCTTCCGGGTTCAGGAAGCTGGCGTCGCCGAAGCCCTGGTCGTCGGTGTAGATGAGGAGGATGTTCGGGCGACTGGCCACGGCTGTCGCCACGCCACTGTCGGCGGGCGTGATGTCGGTGAGAAGCACCGTAAGAGCAGCCATCACGAATGGCTTGAGCAGCGCATGTTCTCGCGGCGTGGTTATTGAACTTGCTGATTTCAAATGTTTTGGAACATCAAGAGCGGCGTCTTCTCGAATAACCTGGCACCTCAGGACCGGGGCGCCAACGGGTTCCACGTCTCGACGTATTGCATGCTCACTTTACTGGTGTCCGGATCGAAATTCAGCGGCAGGAACAGGTAGCGGGATTTGTTGATGTCGTCTCGATCCGGGATCCACCATTGGTCACAGAGCGCCATCACGGTGTCGGACTCCTCGAGGAAGATCAGGTCGCTGACTTGCGACTGCCACGTCTTCTGCTCGCTGACATCAGCTTGTCGCGTCCACGGACCCAACGGGTTGTCAGCAGTTGCGCAGCTGGTTTCTGATCCGGCCCAGCCATGCACGCCCGAGGCCACGGCGATGTACTTGTCCTTGTATTTCACTATGGCCGGGGCCTCGCAGCCATGATCGAAGACGAGGACCCCGTCGCGATTGCTGGAGAGGTAGTCGTCGCTGAGGCTGTCGATACGGATCGCGTAGCGCCAGTTACCGCCCTTCTCGGGTTTGTTGTGATCGCAGTAGATGACGTAGGCCCGGCCATCGTCATCCTGGAAGACATTCATATCGGAGCCGAATCCCGTGGAGGTGCCCACCTCGCGCGGGCCTAGCGGTGTGAACGGGCCTTCCGGTTGATCCGCGGTGGCCACCATGAGGAACGAGGCCGGCATCGCCACGAACCAACGGTACCACATCACGTATTTCTTCGTCTTTTCGTTATAGAGCACGTGGGAGCGCCCGGTGGCGCCCAGCTTGCCGAAACCGCTCTTCGGGCGGGGCAGGCACACGCCCTTGTAAGTCCAGTTTACCAGGTCGGGAGAAGAGTAGACTCGCACGCCGTTCCACACCGGCCCGGCGTCCATGGTGAACTTGCCCCGGGGGTTGTTCTCGTAGCTGCTGCCGTACCAGTAAAAGGTACCATCGAAGCGGGCGATCTCGCCCTCGTGCGCCATGATCGGGCGACCTGTGGTATCGACCCAGTCGGCGTCGTTGATGATCGAGGATTCCAGTTCGTTACGCTCGATGAAATCGAGCAGGTAGAGCACCACCCCGGCGTGGCAACTGTACCACCATTGGTGATACTCGAAACCCACCACGATCCGGTTATCGGGCTGGAGGTAGTAGGTGGTGTAATTGGCCGTCTGCATGGCCCGCTGCCGCATCTGCTCGTCACCGGTCGCGTTCGCCAGTTCGAGAAGCATCGAGGCCCAGTTGAGGCTGTGGATGCCCATGACTACATTGCACTGCAGCTGCTCGCGGATACCCTCGGCAGGCTCGAAGCCCGGGATCTTGTCGAGGAACACCTTCTCGACCCACTCATTGAGTTCTTTCGCTAGCTCGAGATATCCATTGTCATCGCTCCGATTGGCTAACAGGTAGCGGATGGTGTCGAGGCAGTCGTAGTTGGTCCGCCCTTTCGGACTGGGGGGAATGTCCTCGTAGAAGCCGCGAAACTCTTTCGTCTTGATCGGACCGTTCACCAGCCAGTTCCAGGTCAGGTCTCGGTGGGGCTTGAGCTTTTGGTTGCCATTGGTTTTGTCGAGTCGCTCGAACAGCATCACGGCATAGATGACGCTGCTGGTGTATTCCTCGATGACATTCTCGGTCCGCGGGTCAACTCGGAACGGCCACGTGCCGTCGGTATGCTGGCGCTTCGCGAGGGTGTCGCCAATCGCTTGCGCGGCCCGATGGAAGCGGTCCTCATGGGTGGCCTCGTGCAGGTCGAGATACGCCAGCGCCAGGATGGCCGCCTTGTCCGGCATCAAGCCCGAGCCGTCGCGGAATCCGCCGGGTTTTTTCTGTTCGAAGGTGCTCCAGGGAAGGTTGCCATAGGCCCAGTTGCCGGGCGTGCTGTTGGCGATCTCCCAATCCGCCAGTTTAACGGCTTCTTCCAGGGCGCGGCCCTCATCGGCATAACGCCAATACCCTAGCAGCGTGCGGATCATCAGGGCGTGGTGAAATGCGGGATAGGACGTGAAGCGATCGACTGCACCGGGAAAGGGTGAGCCATTGTGTTGGAGGTTCGAGAAGTAAACCCAGGGCATCCGGGTCTGACCCTGCTCATCGGTCAAGCTGTCTGGCGGCCCCTTGAACCAGTTTAAGTGGTCGTCGAGGAGAAAGGACATGCCGCGGTGGATGGTCTCGTCATAGGACTGGAGGGGCTTGAGCCTGCCATCACCATCGCGCTTGACTGTGGCGATCGTCATGAAGTGTTGCTTCCAATCCACCGTTTCGAGGTTTTCCCACGCGATGGTTTTTGAAGCGGACGTCTTTGCCTCAGCCGGTACAGCCTGGGCCGCCGGAATCGTCAGCAATGCGCAGAGGACTCCGGCTGATGCGTTTTCATTCAGCGTGGTCATCATCCGGATCCGCGATGTTGTGACGATGAGTTTCGGTGGCCCTCTCAAGGCTCTTTCGGAAGCAGTTGCAGTGCGTCAAGGATCACAAAGCCCGTGGTCTGTTTGTTGCCGATGGTGATGGTGCTTTCAAGATCAGCTTCCAGCTCGACGCTGCCGATACGGGCAAAGTGTTGTTTCGGTGGCAGGGGACGGGTCTGATCCACGCTAAAGACGCTCTCGTGGGCGCCGCTGGTGACAGTCACGGGCACGTTTGCGGCGCGCGTCTCGTGCGGTGAATAAGCCATCAACAAGTCATAGGCGCCGGTTGTGGGAGCCTTGAATCGGAAGATCGCCTGGGCTTGCTCCTGTTCTGTGGCTGCGGTGTCGTTCTCGCCGCAGAAGGCATAGCCCTTGCCGATGTAGGGTTTGAATGTTGCTGAGCGCGACCAGTCACCGGTCAGTTCCGCCTCAGCATCATCCAGCACGATGCCCGCAAGCTTCCCGGTGTCGATGGAGTCGCTTGCCGGCGGCAGGTCGAGTGCTTGTCCCTGCGCCAGCAGGCGCGCTCGCCGCGTCGGATAAGCCAGATCCTGCACGGCCACATCGTTCCTGGCAGACAGTGCGGCGGCCACCCCGGCCCCTTGCCCGATGACCATCCAAGCGCCTTCGATCCGCAGGGACGAGATGGCGACATGGGTGCAGGAAAGCGCCACTGGAACCAGCAGGTTGTCGCATTGCTCGGCTTTCGGCAGAACGGCGCGATACGGCACATGGTAGGCGTAGCCCTGGTGTGGCTTCTGCTTGCTGCGCACGGGGTAGATGGTGCCCTCGTTGATCACGCCGCCGTCCTTGAGGGCAATTCGCTGGCAATCGTGCGAGTCGATCGGGAATGAGGAGATGGCGATCGGATCGTCCTTTTCCGGTTCGTCGACGATGTCTTTCTGGCTGATGACGTGGAGACCTTTCAAGCGGCGTGACTCGCGGACATACAGGGCCGGTGAGAAGTGGCCATACTCGGCGAACTCGTCCTTGCAGAAGCCCCATTGGGCATACCGGTTGCGCAGGTGCTTCGGGATCACGGGATCATTCTTGAGAAAGTGGATGAATTCGAGGGTGTATTGCTTGTGCGCCTCCCAGATCGCCTTGCGCCCCGCCTCATCCGCGGTGTGCCAGTCGTTGCCGCCACCGATCAGGCCGAGTGAGAACTGCCGATTGATCGAGTTGTTGCCATCGTATTTGCCTCCCGGCAGGGGATAGGGGTCGAAGCCGATCATGTTGGCGCTGCCGCCGGCCTCGAGGTAGCGCCGGATGATCTCGAAGCGTGCCGGATCGTAATTGTCCGGCTCGATCATCGGCACCTTGTTCTTCGGGTCCAGGGTCAGGCAGAGCCTGAAACTGTAGGTCATCAGGTTCTGGTCACCCGCTTCATTCGGGCCGCCGTCGGCGGTGGTGATCAGCGGCAGCAGTTCACCCTCGTCGTCGAACCCGCTGATGTTCATCTGCGGCTTGGGATACTGCTTGCCAGCGAGCGACTCGCCGTATTCAGCGCGGCCCTCGCGATCGGCCCTCCAGTCGACTCCCGCCGCCGCCATAAGGTCGCCCTCATAACTGCCGTCGACGAAAACCCTCGCGCTGAAGGTGCCGTCCTTGGTGATCAGGGAGGTGATCCGTGGACCTTCCTTGGTCACCGACTGCAGGTAGCGCTCGGTCAACAGGGTGACCCCGGCCTCTTCGAGCATCTGCAGCGTGACCCGCATGGCGACGTGCGGCTCGTAGGTCCATCGTGCCTGGTTCTTCACAGCGGCATTAAAGGGGGCCTTGAGGCCGCGATCGGTGTAATCGTTCATCACACGCGTGTGCCACTCGTCGAAGAGGCCCATCAGGGTCTCACGCGCCATCTGGTTGGAGTCGCTGAAGCTCAGCCCGCCGGTGTTCAACCCGCCGACGTGATCGGTTGGTTCCAGCAGGATCACCGAGGCGCCCTCGCGGGCGGCCGCGATTGCGGCGCAGACGCCGCCGGGGGTGGAGCCGTAGACGATCACGTCGGCATGTTCGTTGGCGTCCTGCTGCTTACCGAAGGTGGGTGCAGAAAACGTCAGGATTGCGAGAGTTTGCAGGGCCAGGATTGCGGGGGTCTTCATGTCAGGCTGACTCCTCAGCAAAACGGCCTGCCGGGGCGACTTATTTCAATCTTCCGCTTTGTCTTGCGTTATCATTGATACGCCGGCAGCCCTTCGGCAGGTTTTTTGCAGCCTTATTTTTCACGATGAGTCGATTGCCTCGTTCACGACTCCATTGGATTCGCAACGGGCAGGAAGTATGAAGGGGGACTGTTTCAGTGGTTGACCAGATCGCTTCCGGTGTCGAGTATCGCAGTGTTTCAGCCCGTCGTTTCGTTTTCCACGTATTGGCATGAAGATGGAAAAGATTGATCATTTTGCCGACAAATCACCCGTCAACCTCAAGAAGAGGCTGCGAGCAGCGATGGTGAGGAGGATTGATGGTATGGGGTTGCCCAGCTGCGCGGATGCTTCGAGACGGATCCGTTCACACCTGATGGAGATGTCGGAAGTTCAAGCCGCGCACACATTGCTCCTCTTCGCCTGTGATCTTACCGAACCCGACCTGGTTCCTCTGGCGTCTGCGAATCATCCGTGGCAGGCTGTGTTTCCTCGAATCGCGGGGAGCGGGAGGCTCGAATTCTTCGCGGTCGAGAATCCCGAAGAGCAACTCATTGCAGGAACTTTCGGATTGCGAGAGCCCGATCCGGCCTGTTGCACGCGTGTGGATTCAGGCGCGATCGATGTGGTGATGGCTCCGGGTCGCGCTTTTTCAAATGGCAATGGCGCCAGATTGGGTAGGGGCGGAGGCTTTTATGACCGGCTTCTTTCCGGACTTACCGACGACGTCGCTGTTTTCGGAGTCTGTTTCCGGTGCCAGGTTATTGATCAATTGCCGACTACGGAAAAAGATGTTCCGGTGCAGAAGATCGTCACGGAAGCGGGTGTTCTCTCAGTTTGAGGCTGGCGGTGATGTTTTCTTGTGTGAACGCGAAAAGGCAGATGCGGTTGCCGGTTCATGAACTGTCAGCGGGCACGAGATTTGCAAGGGCAGCCGGCTGGCTTCTTGCGGGAGGGTTGCTCGGTGTCATGTCCCTTCGGGCGGAGCGTTCTGCGGATGGTCTCCCGGAGTCTAACAGGTCTTCGACCTTGTTGCCAAGTGGTTCAGCAGCAGCACATGTCAGGGTTCCTGCAGGAGATCTGTCAAAGAAAGTGGCTTCGCCTGTGTATGAGGATGAGAGTGTCCGTACAGATATAAGAAGGGCGATTACGGTGCTGACAAGCGGAGGCGCCCTGGAGAATGTATTGTTCCGTGACCGGATACGGACTGCGACGCTGGAATTTTATCGGCAGTGTGGATACCGAGATGCCTGGAAGGGGCTCAGGGAGGTTCAAGATGCTGATTTGGGCGCTTTGCAGGATAAGATCCGGACAGTGTTGCATGAGCACGGTTTGAGAGATGTTCAGTCGCTCGGTTTTAATCCAGAAATCCGCCTGCCTGACGGATGCGTGGTGAGCAGAGAGGACCTTTGTATCACGTTGTCTCTTGTAGATGCCGGCGTTCGCGTTCGTTTCGGTTTTCGCAGTCCGCCACATATCTGGCAACATTACCCGGTCGCTGATGAGGCACTTGATCATTGGTTTGATAAGGCAGTCGCGGGCCTCTTCACTTTGCGGCACGATAGAAAAAGTTTTTTTGAGGGAATTGCCCCACAGAATGCCGTTTATCGTTCGTTGGTGGCGTCCTATCGTGACCAGATCCAAGGTCTTGAGAAAGCCCGAGAGTTGAATTTCAAACCGGTAGCATTGCCGCAGGGCGCAAGCTCAGTGAAAGTGGGCGATGTGTTTCCAGATGCTGCTCGACTGGCTTCTCTGCTTGCCTCTGAAGGTGCCCATCTACGAGATTCCGCAGGTTCAGAGAGTGCCGAAGATCGAGAAAACAGATTCACAGCCGAGCTTTCAGCTGCATTGAAAGAATTTCAGCGGGCGAACCTGCTGAATGCCGATGGGGTGCTTGGCAGCCAGTCTTTGGCTGCTCTGAATGTCGGTCCCGAAGACAAAATCAAAAGACTGGTCATCAATATTCAGCGGGCTCGGCAGTTGCCTGATGATCTGGGCGAGCGGTTTGTAGTTGCCAACATTCCAAGCGCTGAGGTGGAAGCCTACGACCACGGTCGATTACAGGAAAAAATGCGTATCGTTTTCGGTCAGAGTGTGGAGGGGATGCGCACCCCGATTTTCCATGATGTGATGCGCTACGTGGTATTTCGTCCCTATTGGCGCGTTCCTCCAGGGATTGTCGTCGAGGAGATCGCCCCGGAAACTGCCGAGGATCCGATGAGCTTTTATCGCAAGGGCTACGAGATCGTGGAAAATTACGGCGATACATCGGTATTGGATCCAACGTGGGAAAACCTGGCGGCGGCCGTTGAAGGGCAGTTGCGTATTCGCCAGAAACCGGGGTCGGGTAATGCCTTGGGTTTGGTCAAGTTTCTGTTTCCCAATCCCCACTCGGTTTACATGCATGATACTCCCCAGAAGCATCTGTTTGCCAGAGATCGTCGAGATTTCAGCCATGGCTGCATCCGCCTTCAGCATCCCGAAAAGATGGCGCGTTACGTTCTTGGCAGCCAAGGCTGGGACGAAGACAGGATCAGGAGCGCGATGGAAGCGGAGGAGAGGCGGAGCATCTCGATCGAGCAACCGATCAAGGTGTACATCGTCTACTTTACTGTATGGCCGGATGCGCTGGAAAATGGCAGGGTTCTCTGGAAGCCGGACATTTATGGTCGCGATGAAGCCGCGTGGTTGAAGATCAGGCAAGCTGATGGTGCTGCTGTCGACTTGAACGTGGGACAGCGACCGCGGTGATCGCTTGCTTGGGCACGTATATATTATCGCTGATCGTGTCCCGCCAACGGGCTGTCATCAGAAGAGCATCGCCTGAATTTCATGATCTTCGAGGTTGTTGACGTCGAGAGTCGAAACAAATGAGAGTAACTCGCTGGTTTCATCGATCTCTCTCTCGAGAGAGGTGAACTCAGGAAGCATATCAATTTGATCATCCGGATTCTCTGGTGAGTCAGATGCACTTGTCGCGGCAATTACGTGCGCTGTTTCGGGTTCACCCTGAGCAAAGGTTGTCACTTCTTCCACTTGTCGTCGGAGAACCATCATGCTGGTTGCTGCAACAGCAAGTCCGGCAATGGCAATCCCGGCAACGGTGAACCGAGTGCCAAAACAATGACGGATCTCACCTTGCGGCTCGATTTTCCTTGGTCGGTTCAATCGCAAACACGCGCCTATCGATGCCAGGCGCCCCTGTGCTGAGGAGGCTGCAATACGCCGCGTTTTCTGCGCAAAAAATGGCTCAGGCTCAATTTTTCGCGCTTTGCCCAACAATTGCCATGTGGGATCTCTCGTTTCGTCTTCGTCGAACATTGGATTGCAGTGTAATTAGTGAAACACCAATAGAGTGTCCAGGTTGCAACTTTTTTCGGATGTTTATATCCGAAAACAGACGAAAACCGAACCAGTGATGCTGCCGATTCTGTCTGCGATGTCAGCAGGACTCCAATCAGTGCAACGTCCAGCCAAAGGCTGATCCGGCTATGCACTTTGCCGCTCGACAAATCTCCGCGGTAATTCCGGTCGCCTACAGCAGCCCGCAGCAGTAAGTGGACTGCCAATCGAAGGAAGTCGTCTGCCTCCGATGCCCGTCGTGGTCGGTGATGGCAGACTGTAGTGAAGCAATGGTCGTGGCATGTGAAATTTTCTCAGCGGAAAACGATCTTGAGTTTGCCAGTAAAGCGTCGCTGTATATAATGTTCATGTGAACACATTCAGGAGAGGAGTTGATCGAACCGAAGAAGAAAAAAAAGCCAAGGTAGTCGAGTTGCGGCAGTTGCTGGGAGAACAGTTTTCTGCAGCGGTGTCGACAGATGTGGCAGAGTTGTCGCACGAGTTTTCGCCTGACCGTAACCTGGTCAACACTGCGTCAGCCAGCTGCGGTATCCCGGGTATCGATTCTTTGAGGCTACCGCGGGGCGAGCTCACCGAGATCGTGGTCGAGCCTCCGGCAGCCGGCTGCGGACTGGTCGTCTCCGCGTTGCTCGAGCGGGAAATTGTTGCCGGCAACCCGGTGGCGCTGGTGGATGCGGGGGATTGTTTCGATGTAGCAGAACTGGGAGACCTGCCAGCTGCCGGGCTGCTTCTCTGGGTACGCTGCCGGGAGAGGCGGGATGCGCGAAAAAACCGGGCTGCCGCAGGCAGCAATGCGGGCAAGCATAGTTCCGGCCGGGTGGCCACGGCAATCAAGGTAGCGGACCTGTTGCTACGCGACGGCAATCTGGCTACCGTGCTTCTCGACCTGCAGGGCTGCCGGCAGCGGGAACTTGGGGCTGTCGTTAACAGTGCCTGGTTTCGCCTGCGCAGCCTGGCAGCGGCTACGGCGGTGCGTTGTCTGGTTTTTACGCCCCGGCCGATGGTTGCGAGTGCCAGACTGCGGATCGACATGGGGCAGCGCGAGCTCTCACTCGATGCTCTGGATGATCGCCGGGAAGACATTCACCCTGTGCTCTCGGTGAAAGTCTTGCGCGACCGGCGCGGTGCACGGCAGATCGGGGAGAAAGGGTTTCTTCGTGTCGGTTGAGCCTGCGGTCTTCGCGACCCTGCGCGCTCCGGATTTCTTCCTCCAGGTAGCGCGCCAGGCTGCCCTGCGCGCGGGTGCGTTACGTAGCCATGATCGGGTTGCGTTGATCGATGGTGGCGGCGGATCTGTGGGACCGATTACCGCCAGGGGATGGGTCGTGCAGGCGGATACCGGGGCCCGGGCCTGTGGGGTCGAGGTCGGCATGT
>JBDQJG010000111.1:0-10373 GCA_040263955.1 Verrucomicrobiales bacterium | reverse complement strand
GCCGCCGCTCTCGCCGGGGCCTGGCTGCCTGCCGACGAGGCTGCATCGATCCCTCCTGCCGAGGCTCTCCATCCGCCGACCAAGAACCCCGTCGGCAAAGTGGCCGGCGCTCCGTGGCGCAGGCGTGCCGGCTTCGTCTGCCTGGCTGCGTGCGCCGGTGTGGCCATTGCCACATTGCAGAACCTCCTGCCGCCGCCGATGACGTTTTTCTCCTGCTTCCTGCTGATGATCGGCTTCTCACTGCTGGTCCCGGACGCGATCCGTTTCTTTGCCATCCCACTGAGAATCCTGATGCGCGGAAAAGTCGAACTGTCGATGGCCATCGACAGCCTGACCCGCTCACTGCACCGCAACTCCATGACCGCGGCGGCTCTCACCGTGTCGATCGCCATGATGGTCGGGGTGACCGTCATGGTTCGCTCTTTCCGCGAGACAGTGGACATGTGGATGGACCGTACCGTGGTGGCAGATATCTTCATCGCACCGGCAGCCAACGAGCGCATCGGCATGCACGCTTTTCTGTCGCCCGAAATCCGTGACTACGCGCTCAATCTCAAGGGGGTGGCAGAAGCAGACACCTACCGCGAGGTCGCCATCGGATCACCGGAAGCACCCCGCACATTAATCGTGATCGACGGACCGCCGCGCGACAACCTGCCCCTGATCAATCCTTCTCCGGAGGTCTCCGCCGGCAGTTGGCAGCAACCCGGCAAGGCGCTGATCAACGAACCCTACCAACGCCGCTTCGACGTGAAAGAGGGCGACACTCTGAGCCTCGCCACGCCAAGCGGTGAGATCACGCTCGAAATCGTCGGTGTATATCGTGACTACGCCGATGACCAGGGACATATCACCATCTCTCGCCAGACATTCGATGCCCACTGGCAGGATCCCAAATACCATTCACTGGCCCTGTTTCTCGAGCCGGGCGCGAACATCAACCGCATTACCAGGGCCCTGCGCACGCGCTTCAGCCCGACAGGCGAGTTGAGCATCTACTCCAACCGGCGATTGCGGGAGCGTGTCTTCGAAATTTTCGATCAGACCTTTGCGGTGACCTACGCACTTCGAACCGTGGCAGTGGCGGTGGCAGTGGCAGGCATCGTCCTCACCCTGACCACACTGGTCCGCGAACGTCTGAGGGAACTCGCCACGCTGCGCGCCATCGGCGCCTCCCGTTTGCAGGTAGCCACCAGCTACACTGTCGAAGCGGGCGCGATCGGCTTATGCAGCGCTCTGACCGGCATGCTCTGCGGCCTCTGCCTGGCCATCATCCTGACCTACGTCGTCAACCTGGCATTCTTCGGCTGGACAGTTCACTTCTTTATCCCATGGCTCGAACTGCTGCCCATTCCACTGTGGGTAACAGCGATCGCCGCAGTTGCCGGCCTGATACCTGCCCGACTGGCGGCACAGGCCGATCCGGCACCCCCACTCCGCGACCTGTGAAAACAATGCGCAGCAGTTCCCACAGATTTCTCGAACCCGGCAATCCGGTGCCACGCCCGCAGCGCGCACCTACTCACCTCGGCATGATTATCGGGCTGGTCCTCGGCTTTGTCGTGGCACTGTCCACGGCACACGCCCAATGGCAGATCGCCCGGCCCGGCAAGCTCTACCAATTTCCCGCCGACCACCGATCCCACCCGGGATTCCAGACCGAATGGTGGTACTTCACCGGCAATCTACGCACCAGCGAGGGCAAGGATTTCGGCTACCAGGTGACCTGGTTCCGGCAGGGACTGAGGCCGCCGGGTGTGCTCATCCCGACGCGCTCGCGCTTCATCGTCGAGGATCTGCACTTCGTGCATCTCGCCATCAGTGACCTGACGAAAAAAAGACACCACTTCGCCCAGGTGCTGCGCCGGGGCTCCCACGGCGAAGCCGGAACGGCAACCAAGGCGGATGCAATGGACACCCCCCTGGTTTGGGCAGGCCCCTGCACGCTGCAGATGACCAAGGCGGGAGGGTTTCGCATCATGGCAGAGGATGACAAAGCAACCATGGCCCTGAACCTGCATCTTCGCCCCACCCGGGAGCCGATCTTCCATGGCTCCGATGGCGTCAGTCGCAAGGGCCCGGGCCCGAGCAACGCCTCGCATTATTATTCATTCACCCGGCTTGAAACCAGCGGATCCCTGCGAGTCGAAGGGAGCGAGCCGGTGATCGTGGACGGAACAAGCTGGCTGGACCGCGAGTGGAGCACCAGTGCGCTGGGAGAAAACCAGGTCGGTTGGGATTGGTTCGCCCTGCGACTCGAAGATGGCTCCGACCTGATGATCTACCAGATGCGTCAGCAGGACGGCAGCGCGGATCCGTTCTCTTCCGGTACCCTGCGCAAACCCGACGGCAGCAGGATCCACCTCAGTTCTGAGGCCTTCCAACTACAACCCGGAGACACATGGAAGAGCAGACGCAGTGGTGGCACCTACCCGATCAAATGGCGGATCTCTCTCCCTGCGCAGCAGCTCGACCTGCGGGTATCCGCCACGATCAAAAACCAGGAGGTCGTGCTGTTCCCGGTGACCTACTGGGAAGGTTCGGTCAAGGTCGATGGCACCCTGAAGGGCGAGGGCTACATGGAACTCACCGGCTACGCGGGAGAAGTTCCCATGCATTGACTTCGGCAGTCCTGCCGCCCGGGCCGGGACTTGATCGTCCGTGCCACCTGCCTCATGGTGCGCGCCTTGGCAAACCCGTCTTCCAGACCCGGTAACACCCCTTGGTATCTCTGGCCGAATCTCCTCGGCCTCGATGCACCGTTGGTGGCCATTCTCTGGTGCTGGTTCTACGCGGACGTTCAGGGAATCTCCCTTCCCGCCGCGCTGCTGATGCTGCTCGGGGGCGCGGTCTGGTCGATCTATACCATCGACCGCCTGCTGGACGCGCGCTACATCCGCCTGGTCGGCGCGCAGTCTACGGAGCGTCACCGCTTCGCCGTCTGCCACCGGCGGGCTTTCCTCGCGGGCCTCGTCACCGTGATCGCGGCGGGGCTCTACGGCGCGGGGTGGGTCATTCCCGCAGGCATCCTCTACATGGGCCTGGCGCTCCTGCTGGCCGGCCTGTTCTATTTTTTGCTCGTCTGGTCACCCCGGCTTCGCTGCATTGCCATCGGGCTGCGCGTGGGTCTTGCCACGCTGCTGGGCACCGCGAGCTGGTTGTCACAGTTGCCCTTGCTGACCAAGATTCTCTACTCGCTCGTGCTTCTTGTTCTGGTCGCCTTCTCGATCACGCGCAAGCCCGACTCACCAAGGCTCGAGCCTCCCAAGGAACTGGTCTCCGGGCTGATCTTCGCTCTCGGCGTGATCCTTCCCGCCAGCTTCTATACTCCGGGAGGCTTGAGCGGATGCGGCGGCCGCATCGTCGCGCTGTGGGCGATCTGCACGCTCAACTGCCTGTGTATCGCATGGTCGGAAAGGCAGATCGACCGGCACGCGGATCCCGCCGCACTGCCACAACGCTTCCCGTGGATCGGCCGTATTCTTCCCCTGCTCTGCGCACTGACCATCCCGCTCTGCGCCATCCTCTATCGGGACGATCCCCTGCGCGGCTCCTTACCCTTCTACTGCGCATGCAGTATTTCTTCCGTCTGCCTGATGCTGCTCGCCCTGGTCGGTTCGCTCGTGCCACGCACCAGGCAGCGCGTGCTTGCCGACGCCGCCTTACTCACCCCCCTGTTCTTCGCCTGGTGATACCGGGGACTCGGCAGCCGTGACGCCGGCCGCCACCATGGCAAAAAGAAGGCTGCCCAGCGGGACCACCGGCGAAACCCAGATCTTGAAACCCTGAAAGAGCAGCAACGCCACCGTGCCAAACCCCAGCACCAGCAACAATCCGAGCCCCACGGAGCGCCCGGGCGAGACGAGAAACAACGCCGCGGCAGCAGCCACCAGCAGCACCCACAGCACCACTCTGCCGGCAATCTCGAGCTCGCGCACATGGCGACGCCCCTGGATGGTCGCCACGGCGGTAACCAGCAGATCCGCCGGAGAAATCAATCCGATCCCATCGGGCTCGCCCGTATCCGAAAAGGCGATGGTGCGCGAGCCGGGCTCATCCACCCCGATGACCACGGCATTGCTCTGCATCGAACGCAGCGCCCGGGTCTCTTCCGCATCGAGCGCAAGACTCTCGAGATCCGCCCCCAGGAGCAGGGCACTGGCATTGACTCGCGGGACCACCAGGCGCAGCCCGGGATCAACCACCATCGCTCCGGTCAGGTCGATCGGGATCTCCCGATCGGCAAAGCGGATCCAGCGCCCCAGTGATACCCGCACGGCATCGGCGGAGACACCGAAATGCGCCATCGAGAGGCGCAATGCGAAACCGGGAATAATCTGCTCGCCATAGCGTGCAAGCAGCGGCACGCGCACGCCGCCATCAGCCCGCGACGGATGCTCGTCCTGCCAACTGCCAAGGCGGGTAAACCCGAGCGCCCGGCCGGCGCGAACCTCGTCCTGCGGAAGATCCAGTACCGTAGTGAAAGCCGGAACTTTTTTGCGGTCCCCGATCACATCTTTGATGGGATCAAAGAGCGCGGCGAGGGCCGGATCGACAAACTCGTTCTCCGCCTCAAGGAATCCGAGTTCGGTCCCGAGCACCGACTCGGGAATTGCCTCCAGTCCGCGAATCAGACTGTCGTAGAGCATGCCCGGCTGCTCCCAGCGCAAAGACGGCGCGATTCCCACGAGCCGGGGATTGAACGTTCCCAGGTTCTGGAACAACAACGAATAATCCCCCGGCGAAAGCGGCCAACTCTCGAAAATGCGGTCCTCGGTGTCATCGATCTGCACGAAGGTGACCTCCGGATCAGTGATGGCACCCGGACTGTTTGCAAGCAGCCAGGCGATCCATTGCCGCTCGACTTTTTCGAAGGTTCCATCCAATTCCTCGTGCACCAGGACACCCACGACCAGGAGCACGAGCAGGATGCCTAATGTCGGACGAGCGGGCATGGTACAGGTCTAAGGAATCCGATGAGCGGACGCAGTGCGCCGCCTGGTTTATTGTTCGACCCGGAACAGGTGCATCAATCGTCCGGCCGGGCTCAGGGAGACAAAATTCGCATTCCCCTGCCACGTGTAAGAATCACCGTGCAGCAGGTCGTGTACCCGGTAGGGGCGTGACGGATCAATTCCCAGTTCCTCCAAGGAGAGCGTGACCATGCCCTCCTGCTGCCGATACGGATCCAGACTGACAACCGCCACCACCCGATTGGAGAAATCCGGCAGCGCCCTGGCATAACAGAGAATTTCCGAATTCGAGCAGTCATGAAAACGCAGGTTCTCATACTGCTGCAGCGCCGGGTTTCCGGCACGCGCGCGGTTGAGTTCCGTGATAAAGGCACGAATACCGGGTGCCTCCCAATCGCGCGGTTTCAGTTCGTATTTTTCCGAATCGAGGTATTCCTCCTTGCCGTTGCCCATCGGCGCGTTCTCGCAGTACTCATACCCCGAGTACATGCCCCAGTTGGAACACAGGGTGGCAGCAAGCGCGGCGCGGATCTTGAACAGCGCGGGCGGGGCGTTCCACAGGTGCTCGGCGAGGATATCCGGCGTGTTCGGCCAGAAGTTGCCGCGGAAATATTCTTTCAGGTCGGTAGCGGTCAACTCGCGGGCGTAATCGGTGAGCTCCTGCTTGCTGACCCGCCAGGTGAAATACGTGTAGCTCTGGGAAAACCCCGCCTTGGCCAGTGCCTCCATCATCCGCGGGCGGGTGAAGGCCTCGGAAAGAAAAATCGTCTCCGGGTAGTCCCGCTTGATGGTCGGAATGAGCTCCGCCCACAGCGCCACCGGCTTGGTGTGCGGATTGTCGACCCGGAAGATCGTCACTCCCTTGCCGCACCAGAAGCGCACCAGGTCGATGATTTCATCCCACAGGTTGCGCCAGTCCGAGCAGTGATAATCCAGCGGATAAATGTCCTGGTATTTCTTCGGCGGATTTTCCGCATACATGATCGAACCATCGGGGCGCACGTGGAACCAATCCGGGTGCTCGCGCACGTAGGGATGATCCGGCGAGCAGTTGAGGGCGAAATCCAACGCCACCTTGAGGCCGCGTGCGGCGGCCTCCTTGAGAAACCATGCGAAGTCATCGTGATCTCCCAGCAGCGGCTCGATCTCGCGATGACCGCCCGCCTTCCCGCCGATCGCCCAGGGAGAACCGAAATCCCCGGGCTCGCAGGTGACCGCGTTGTTCTTTCCCTTGCGGTTGGCCTCCCCGATCGGGTGAATCGGCGGCAGGTAGATCACATCGAAACCCATGTCCCTGGCCTGGTCGAGCCGCGGCAGGCAATCCCGAAATCCCGAGTGCCGGGTCGGGTCGCCGAAGGCATTGCGCGGGAAAAACTCATACCAGGAGGAATACCGCGCCACTACCGGATCGACGATGATCGGGAAGCACGGCGTGGTTGTGGATAGGGCGCGATCCGGAAACAACGCCATCAGGGAGGCGAGATCCTCGGAGAGTACCAACTCGGCCACCACTGCGGCCGGGTGACTGCGCATGGTTTCGGCTATCGCCGCAAGCTGCGTGGCGGCCTGCTCATCGCGCGCCTCCTCGCCGGCGATGCGGGCACTCTCCGCAACCAGCAGGGCGCCCTCCTGCAATACCAGCGGCAACTCGTCGTCCTGCGCCTGGAGTTTCTTGCGGAACGCATCGACCCAGGTGGCGAAACGATCTCCCCACGCCTCGATGGCGAATTCATGCATGCCGGCCTCAGCGACCGTGAAGCTTCCCTGCCAGCGATCATTGTCGACATGGGTGAGCGCGGCATCCGCCCACGCGGCGGCGGCCGCCCCGGATCCCCCGGGGGCGGCACGCCAACGAAGGCGCGCGCACACGATGTCATGGCCATCCTTGAAAATATTCGCGGACACCGTGAACGGATCTCCGGCAATCGCCTTGCTCGGCGCCTGGCCCGCATCGACAAGCGGATGGATGTCCGAGATCACGACGGTGGGTGGGCGGAGGCTGCTTGGTTTCTGCTTCACGGTATGCTGGTTGCCGGGCAAGTCTGCGACAGATTCCCCGCTCCAGCAAACGCCGAGAGAGAGAAATGCATGCTTGCCCTTTGATCCCTGCGCATTCCAGTCCGAGAATGCTCAACCCGGGAGAACATGCCTCGGATGCCTGTGATGGATGTCAACGAATACAACCGCAACGCCTGGAACCTTCAGTCGCGCGAGGGCGACTGCCAATGGTCGACCCCGTTTCCCGATGCGCAGATCGAGCAGGCCCGCAAGGGCATCTGGGAAGCTCATCTCTCTCCCGGCAAGCCGGTTCCACGCACTTGGTTCCCCGCCTCCCTCGAGGGCTGCGAGATTCTCTGCCTGGCCTCAGGCGGCGGCCAGCAGGCACCCCTGTTCGCCGCGGCGGGCGCACGTGTCACCTCGGTGGATCACTCCGACGTCCAGCTCGAGAAGGATCAGGTGATGGCCCGGCGGCACGGCCTGGACATCGAGACCGTGCATGCCGACATGGCGGATCTCTCGCAGCTCGCCGACGGCCGCTTCGACCTGATTTTCAATCCGGTGTCCAATGTCTACTGCCCGGAGCTGCCACCGATCTGGCGGGAATGCGCCCGCGTCCTGAAAACCGGCGGCGAGTTGTTGGCCGCCTTCATGAACCCCGACTTCTACCTGTTCGACCACGATGCCATCGAGCAGGGAGAGCCGATGCAGATCAGCTACCGCCTGCCCTACTCGGACATCCACTCGCGTCCCCCCGATCAACTCGAGAACCTGCTCTCGGCACAGCTCAGCCTCGAGTATTCCCACAGCTGGCAATCGCAGCTGGGCGGCCAGACCGATGCCGGCCTGGCGATCGTCGGCTTCTACGAGGACGGCTGGCAGACCGAGGCGACCCCATTGCACGACTTCTTCCCGCTTTTCGGGGCCACTCGGGCACGAAAACTCGCCTGATTTTCGCGGATTCCGCGTTCAGCAACCACGCGCCGCTTCAGGGAATGCGCAGGCTGTCACCCGGGCGCAGCATGTCACTGCGCATGCCATTAGCCGACTTGATGGCATCCACCGTCACGTTGTAGCGGCGGGAAATCCCCCACAGGGTGTCTCCCTTGGCCACGATATGCGTGCGGCTCGGGCCCGTCGAGGCCGCCGGCGCCGGCGCCGATGCGGAGGCAGACGAGCTGACCGACGGCACGCGCGTGCCACTGACCCGCAGCTTCTGTCCCGGATAAATGGTGTCCGAGCTCATACCATTGGCCGACTTGATCGCCGCCACACTCGTGCCATGCGCGCGGGCGATCCCCCACAGCGTGTCTCCCTTGCCGACCTTGTAGATCCCGGATGTCCCCGAGGAGGAGGAGGAGGAAGCACTGGAACTGCGCGACGAGGAACTGGAAGACGAGCTGCTGCGCTTGGGCACCGTCGGGATGTACTCGCCGGGCAGATCGATCGAAGGGTCGGCCACGGAGTCATCCGGATCCCAACTGCCGTGCCCGTAATCCTCACCGAAATACCCGGCATCCCCGGTATTGAACACGTAACCATCAGGCGGAAGCAACGTCCCCGATCGACCGCCGGAAGTCGTGCCACACGCTGCCATCATTACCACCGTGATCAGCGCGATCACGCCGCGAAAAAAAACTGCCAGTTTCATGCGCCAGAGTGGAACATTGCTCACGAAAATGCAAGTGGACGAAGCGCCACATTTTAAAAGCGGCACCCTTTGTATCCCGAAACGGGGTCAGCTCACGCGATCGCCGCCAGCACCCGGGCCAGAAGATCGGCAATCGCAATCCGTTCCTGCTGCATGCTGTCGCGCTCGCGCAGGGTCACGGTATCGACCAATTCCTCCGCCGAACCATTCTCGGACTCGCCGATCGTCTCGAAATCGATGGTCACACAGAATGGTGTGCCGACCTCGTCCTGGCGCCGGTAGCGCCGACCGATGGCGCCGGTCACGTCGAAAGCGGTCTGCATGTGCGGCCTGAGCAGGGCCTCGACCGCGCGCGCCTTCTCCACCAACTCCGGCTTGTTCTTGAGCAGGGGCAGGATGGCGACCTTGATCGGTGCAATGCGCGGAGCGAATCGCATCACGGTACGGGTCTCCTGCTTGCCCTTGTCATCGGTGAGGGTCTCCTCGTCATAGGCCTCGCAGAGAACCGCCAGCACGGTGCGGTCGGCACCCGCGCTGGGTTCGACAACGTGCGGGATGAAGCGCTCGCGGGTTTCCTCATCGAAGTAATCCTGGTCCTTGCCGCAGGCCTTGCTGTGCTTGCCCAGGTCGTAGTCGGTGCGGTAAGCCACCCCCTCGAGCTCCTGGATCCCGAAGGGAAACGCATACTCGATGTCGTAGGTCTTCTTCGAGTAATGCGCGCGCTCGCCGTCGGGCACATCGAGAACATGCAGCTTGTCGCGCGGCAGGCCGATCTCCTCATACCACGAAAGGCGGGCCTCCAGCCACTCGTCGGTGAGGCGCAAGCCATCCTCCTCGCGGCAGAAATACTCGATCTCCATCTGCTCGAACTCGCGCGAGCGGAAGGTGAAATTACGCGGGTTGATCTCATTGCGGAACGCCTTGCCGATCTGGGCGATGCCGAAGGGCAGCTTGACCCGCTCTCCAGTCTGGTCGCAGACATTCTTGAACTGCGTGAAAATCGTCTGCGCGGTCTCCGGCCGCAGGTAGGCGATGTTTTCCTCGTTCTTGACCGCACCCATGTGGGTGGAGAACATGAGATCGAACTCGCGCGGCTCGGTGAGCTCCCCGCCGCAATGGGGACAAGGATTGACGGCGCCGGTCTGCTTGAGCTGCTCGGTGGCGACAAGCTGGGTGAAATACCACGGATCGAGCGGCTGATGACGTTCGACTTCTTCGGCAAGCCACGACAGTGTCACTTCCGGATTGCGCACCAGGGCCAGCCCCGGGGCCAATCTCTTGCCTTTTTTCCTCACCCAGCGAAGCAGGGTCTCCGACTCGACGCGAACGCCGGCCGGGTCACCGGGCGTGACGACCTCCATCACCTCCGCGAGCGACCGGGCCCACTCCGACTGCGCGACGAGATCGCGCAGCTGATCGAAGCGGATGTGCTTCTTGCACTGCTTGCAGGTCGCGAGGGGATCGGAAAAGCCCCCGACGTGCCCGGATGCCACCAGCACCTCACGGTGGGTGAGAATCGCACCATCCATGCCGACCACATCATCGCGGTCGCGCACCATGCGCTTCCACCAGTAGTCCTTGATGTTGCGCTTGAGTTCGGCGCCGACCGGGCCGTAATCCCAGCACCCGTTGAGTCCGCCGTAGATTTCCGCCGATTGGAACACGAAGCCCTTGCGCTTGCACAGGCTGACGATTTTCTCCATGCGGGCCGGGTCGGTGCTTGAATTATCTGGCATGCGTTCTGGTGGCTG
>JBDQJG010000110.1:0-10527 GCA_040263955.1 Verrucomicrobiales bacterium | reverse complement strand
TCATACCGGGTGCGTGGTCTGGTGCATGCCACCAGCGACGTGATCCACTTCGTGACCGAAGCGGAGGGCGACGAGTCAGTGGCTGTCACCTGGCACCCGGAGGAGCCGTATTCCTCGGTGCGCAGGACGCTCGAGGGCGGCGGCGGCCCGCAGGGCGGGACCTGGAATGCCATGCGCGATGCGCCCTACCCGCGGGCTCCCGAGCCGGTGCTCAGCGAGCATGGGGACATGCGGTTCTGCCTGCAACCGCTCTACCAGCACCGCGGAGAGACCACCACCGGCTGGCAGCTCGATGGTGACCCCGCCGGAAAGCAGTCGCTGGTTGCCAGCGTGCACCACAGTTTCCCGGAGCAGGACAGCAAGGCCACGGTGCAGGCGAACCTCGAAGGTGCGCGTGCGAGTCTTGCCGCCGGTTCGTTTCTGGCCGGTCACCGGGCATGGTGGCATGATTACTATCCGCTGAGCTTTATCACCTTCAATGATGCCGAGAAGGAGGCCTTCTACTGGATCCAGATGTACAAGTTCGCCTCGGCTACGCGCGCCAACGGCCCGATTCTGGACAACATGGGTCCATGGTATCACTTCACCTTCTGGCCGATGGTGTGGGGGGATCTCAACGTGCAACTCAACTACTGGACCCATCTTGCAGCCAACCGGCTCTCGGTGGGCGAGTCACTGCCCAACCGGCTCGATCAGCACGCCGGCAACCTCGAGAAGAATGTGCCCGAGCGCTGGCAGGACAGCATGGCGATCGGCGCCCTGTTCCCGCAGGACTGTCTCTCCCATGACCATGGCAAGACGCCGGACATGCTGGCCTGGGTGCTGCACGATTACTGGCTGCATTGCAGCTACGCCGGCGACCGTGAGCGCATGCGTGACGGGTTGTTCCCGTTGCTGCGCAAGAACGTCAATGGTTACCTCAATTACCTGCGGGAGAATCCGGTGGAGGATGAGGACGGCACAATTCACATCCGCTTGAGCTGGTCACCGGAGTATCCCGGCGGTCACGGGCGGGACATCAATTTCACCATCGGCCTGTTGCGTTGGGCCTGTGAGACCCTGCTCGAAATCAACGCGGAGCACGGCCTGAACGATCCGCTCGCGCCACGTTGGCAGGACGTGGTCGACAGGCTCGTCGACTTCCAGGTGGATGACAACGGGCTGCGCATCGGCCGGGATATTCCGTTTGATACACCGCATCGCCACTACTCCCACCTGCTCGCATTCTATCCGCTGGCGCTGATCACGCCCGAGAATCCGCGGGATGCCGACCTGTTGCGGCGCTCGGTGGACCATTGGCTCGAGGTCACTTTGACCAGCGGCAAGAAGATCTCCGCAATGAACGCGACCGGCTATACTGCCACCGGTGCGGCCGCCATGTATGCCTGGCTGGCGGATGCGGAGAAAGCGTATTACTACCTCGACTTCCTCATCGATCACAAGAACGTGGCACCCACAACCATGTATGCCGAGGGCAATCCGGTCATCGAGAGTCCGTTGTCGTTTGCCACCAGCCTGCACGAGATGCTGCTGCAGAGCTGGGGTGGAAAGATTCGCGTGTTTCCCGCCACCCCCGGCATCTGGCCGGATGCCGCGTTCGACCGCATGCGTGCCCAGGGGGCCTTCCTGGTCAGCGCGAAGAAGAAAGCCGGAGTTACCTGTTTTGCCACCGTGGAGAGCCTTGCCGGTGCGGCGTGTGTTGTCGGCACGGACATTCCGGATCCGGTTATCTCGATCAATGGCGCACCCGCGGATCCGGGCAGGGTCAGCAAGAGCGAAGACGGGTTCTACCATATCGATCTGGGTGCAGGTGAGCGCGTTACGTTCACACCTGTGGCATTGGCCGACGCGGATCTGTCGATCGCGCCGCTGCCGGTGGCGGAAGAAGAGCGCAATCTTTTCGGTCTGAGCGAGCGGACCCTGCGTCTTCCCGGCCATCGATTCTATCATCCCGAATAGCACGCGGGGTTGAATGCTGGCTGGATTTTGATGCCTCATGGGTGAATGAGATCGGCCTTGCTGATCCTCTGGCACTGCGCGATCTCTAAAGCGTGGGTGAGCAGACAGAGAATCAGGGTGTGGAATCGCAGACAGCGACGCCGCCAGCCGGACGCAGTCAGGCAGCAATCCGAGGCTGGTCGCAGAACAGTACCCTGCGCATCTCGCTGATCCTGCTAAGCGCGATCATCCTGCTTACCGCGCTTCGGATGGCGGGCGATTTCCTGGTTCCCGTGCTGCTCGGGATCCTGTTGGCAATCGTCAATTACCCGATCCTGCGCGCGTTGGAAATCAAGCGGGTGGCCCGCGGCCTGGCGGTGTTCGTCACCGTCGGAATCAATATCCTGCTGCTCGGTTTCATGTTCTATCTCGGCACCAGTGCCATCGCGGCGTTCCAGGAAGACCGTGCGCGCTACTTCCAGGGCCTGCGAAATCTGGCCACTCGCAGCGCGGCATGGGCCGAGTCGAAGGGGGTCAAGGGTGCCCTGGAGCGGGTCAATAACGCGCTCGATGACCGCAATGAATTCGTCCGCTACGTCATCGAGGCGGACCTTACCAGTAACTTGGGAAATACCCTGGCCTCGTTTTCCACCGAGGTGGTTGGCAGGGTCACGGGCGTGATCACGACGGGATTTTTTGTGCTTATCGTGATGGTTTTTGCGCTCTTCGAGGGTCGCAATATCAGTGGCAAGATCGCCCGCATCCGCGATTCACGTGGGCCTGATTTCAGCGGATTTCTGCGTTCGGCAGCCGACATCCAGCGCTACCTGCGCATCAAGACACTCGCCTCGCTGGTCACTGGCATTCTGGCCGGCATGCTGTGCCATTTTTGCGGCCTCGATTATGCTTTCCTGTGGGGGCTACTGGCATTCGTGCTCAATTTCATACCGGTGATCGGCTCGATCCTGGCCGGTGTTCTCCCGGTGATCATCGCCTTGCTCAAGGGTCCGTGGATCGCGCTGGTGGTACTGCTCGGGTATCTCATGATCAATACCGGTATCGGCAATTTCCTCGAGCCCCTGGTGCTGGGCAGGCGTTTTGGCGTCTCGACCCTGGTGATCATCATTTCGGTATTCTTCTGGGGGTGGATGTGGGGCCCGATGGGAATGTTTCTCGCCGTGCCGTTGACCATGGTCGTCAAGGTGGTTTTCGATAACTCGGATGACTTCAGATGGTTGTCGGTCGCCATGGGCAAGGGCGATGTGGATGAGGAGAGGATCCTGGCCGAGCAGCGGGCCGCCGATGAGCGCCGCAGAGCGCGTCTGCTCGAGGATTGACGCTTACAATTCAGGTCGAATCTTGTAACACCAAGCGGTGAACACGGGCGGCTGGATCCTGTCAAAAATGGTATGAACTTGGATAAACTTACCACTAAAATGCAGGAAGCCCTTCAGGGCGGCCAGACTCTGGCCAGCTCCCTGGGGCACGCTGAATTACGGGGTAGCCACGTGATGGCGGCCCTGTTGGAGCAGGAGGGCGGCATTGTGCGTCCGCTGCTCGATAAGCTGGGAATTTCACCCACCAAGGTGAAAGAGGCCCTCGATGCCCACCACCAGAAGGGGCCGCGCGTCGAAGGTGGGACTACCTCTCAGGTCTATCTCAGCAGCGAGTTGCGCAGCGTGCTTGAGGCGGCGGAAAAAGAGCGCCAGGCGATGGGTGATGAATTCCTCTCTGTCGAGCACTTCCTGCTCGGATACCTCGAGAAGGGTGGTCCGGGTGCGGCCGTGCTGCGGGAACTTGGTCTCGAAGTCAAAGCAGCGCGCGAGGCGATCACTGCCATTCGCGGTTCCCAGAAGGTGGTCGACCAGGATCCGGAAGGAAAATACCAGACGCTGGAGAAATATGGAACCGATCTCACGGCACGTGCCCGCCAGGGCAAGATCGACCCCATCATCGGTCGGGACGAGGAGATCCGCCGGGTCATGCAGATCCTGTCGCGTCGCACCAAGAACAACCCGGTGCTCATCGGGGAGCCGGGAACCGGCAAGACGGCGATCGCCGAGGGCCTGGCGCGTCGGATCGTTTCGGGAGACGTGCCGGAGTCGCTCAAGGGCAAGCGACTCATTTCCATGGACATCGGCGCGATGATCGCGGGAGCCAAATACCGCGGTGAGTTCGAGGACCGTCTCAAGGCCTTCCTCAAGGAGATTACCGAGTCCGGCGGAGAGATCATTCTGTTCATCGATGAGCTGCATACCATCGTCGGCGCTGGTGCCAGCGAGGGAGCAATGGATGCATCCAACCTGCTCAAGCCGCAGCTCGCCCGTGGCGAACTGCGCGCCATCGGTGCCACGACCCTCGACGAGTACCGCAAGTACATCGAGAAGGACGCCGCACTCGAGCGCCGCTTCCAGCCGGTGCATGTCGGCGAGCCGAGTGTCGAGGATACCATCGCCATCCTGCGCGGTATCCGCGAGCGTTACGAGGTGCATCATGGTGTGCGCATTCAGGATGCCGCGGTGGTTGCTGCAGCGACGTTGAGCGATCGCTATATTTCCGACCGCTTCCTGCCGGACAAGGCGGTCGACTTGATTGACGAGGCAGCTTCACGCCTGAAGATCGAGCTCGACTCGATGCCGACGGAGATCGACCAGCTCGAGCGTCAGATGATGCAGCTGGAAATGGAACGCCAGGCGCTGGCCAAGGAAAAGGATGCGGCCTCGAAAGAGCGGCTGGAGAAAGTCGAAAAGGAAGCCGCCGACCTCGGAGAGAAGGCAGCGGCGCTCAAGGCGCAGTGGCAGAACGAGAAATCCGCCATCGATGAAGTAGGTGAGGTTCAGGGCAAGATCGATGCTCTGCGCACCGAGCTGGAACAGGCACAGCGGCTCGGTGACCTGACGCGGGCTTCTGAACTGCAGTATGGTGAGCTGCCCAAACTGGAAAGTGAGCTGGCTGAAACCAAGGAGAAGCTGGCCGCCTTCCATGCCGGCGGGGAGTCGATCCTGAAAGAGGAAGTCGCCGAGGAGGATATTGCCAAGGTGGTTTCCTCGTGGACCGGCATTCCGGTGAGCCGCCTGCAGGAAGGCGAGCGGGCCAAGCTGGTCAAGATGGAGGACCGTCTCTCCGAGCGGGTAATCGGCCAGCATGCGGCCATCCACGCGGTGTCCAACGCCGTACGTCGGGCGCGGGCGGGATTGCAGGACGAGGACCGCCCGATCGGCAGCTTCTTCTTCCTCGGCCCGACGGGTGTCGGCAAGACCGAGCTTTCCAAGGCGCTGGCCGAGTTCCTCTTCGATGATGAGCGCGCCATGGTGCGCATCGACATGTCCGAGTACATGGAGAAGCACTCGGTGGCGCGGCTTATCGGGGCACCTCCCGGATACGTCGGTTACGAGGAAGGCGGCCAGCTTTCTGAGACAGTCCGTCGCCGCCCTTACAGCGTGATCCTGCTCGACGAGGTGGAGAAGGCACATTCGGACGTGTTCAACGTGCTCCTGCAGGTGCTTGATGATGGGCGGATCACCGACGGACAGGGCCGCACGGTCGACTTCCGCAACACGGTCATCATCATGACCTCGAATATCGGCAGCCAGCACCTGCTCGAGGGCGGCACCAGTGACCCGGCCGTCCGTGCCAAGGTCATGGAGGCCCTGCGCGGGCATTTCCGGCCGGAGTTTCTCAACCGCATCGACGAGACGATTCTCTTCGATCGTCTGGAAGAAAGTGATATCGGCAAGATCGTCGAAATCCAGCTTGCCCGGGTTGTGGCGCGTCTCGAGAAGCGCGGCTACCGGCTCGAGTTGAGCGAGGCGGCCACGGCCATGCTGGCCCGTGAGGGTTACGACCCGGTGTATGGGGCGCGTCCCCTGAAGCGTGCCATCCAGACCCACCTGCTCGATCCGATCAGCCTGCAGTTGCTCGACGGCCAGCTGGCTGAGGGGGCTGTCATCCGGGCCGATGTCGAGGGTGACTCCCTGACGTTCTCCGCGGCGGCCTCATAGGCGACGGGCTCACGCTGCTTGCCACCTCTTCGGCTGCGCTCGCTCCCCGGGAGCAGATCAGCCACAGGTTGCGCACGCGGGTGAACCACCTGGTCGCTCGCCCGAAGATACCGACTGCGTCGACCCGCGAGGTGAAGGAAATGAGCAGCATCGAAGCACCCGCAAGGCTGAGCCACCAGAAGGACACCCGCACGGCCGAGCTCCAGGCTTGTCTCGGTCGAGTTATGGAAATTTCCCACGCCCGGCCTGCGGAAGCCCATTGCATGGCGAACAAAAATCCTTACCCTCCGGGGATCTTATGAAGGAAAGCGAAGTGATTGCAGCATTCGAAAGCAGGGGTCAGGGGCACGTCTTCCGATTCCGTGAGGAACTCTCGGAGGACGAGCGCGGTAAGCTTTGTCGGGAGGCCGAAGCGATCGACCTCGACGAACTCGACCGCCTGGTGCGTGGATTGGTCGGGGGCGATGGTCAGTCGGAGGATTACCAGGGAATCGAGCCGGCCCCGTTCGTGGCCTTGCCGGAAAACGGTGGTGATCCGGGGCGTTGGGCGCAAGCCCGGGCCTGCGGGGAGGAGGTTCTGCGCGCCGGTCGTGTTGCGGCGTTCACGGTAGCTGGTGGTCAGGGAACACGGCTCGGCTTCGATGGCCCCAAGGGCACCTATCCGGTGACCCCGGTGCGCGGCCATAGCCTTTTCCGGGTTTTCGCGGAAAAGATCCTGGCCGCCTCGAGGCGCTACGGCGTAGTCATTCCGTGGTTCCTGATGACGTCCGAGATCAACCACGAGGCGACGCGTGCGGCCTTCGAAGAAGCGGATTACTTCGGATTGCCGCCGGACTCCGTGATGCTTTTCCGGCAGGGCTTGATGCCGGCGGTGGACAGGGCGGGCAGGATTCTGCTTGCTGACAAGGGACAGATCGCGCTGAGCCCGGACGGCCATGGGGGTGCCCTGCGGGCACTGGTCAGGAGCGGTGCGGTGGCGAGAATGGAGGAACTGGGAATCGATGTCCTGAGTTATTTCCAGGTCGATAATCCCCTGGTGCGCTGTATCGACCCGACCTTCATCGGGTTTCACGTTCTCGCTGAATCCGAGCTCTCGAGCAAGGCCCTGCCCAAGGCCTATGCGGAGGAAAAAGTGGGGATTTTCTGCCGTCAGGATGGCCGCAACATCGTCGTCGAATACAGTGACATGCCAGCCGAGTTAATGCAGGCTGCCGACGAGCGGGGCGAACTCGTGTTCCGGGCCGGCAGTATCGCCATCCACATCTTCGATCGTGATTTCGTCAAGCGGATGGGTGGAGGTGAGACCGGCCCCGGATCCGCGGCAGCCGGCCTGCCCTTTCATCGCGCGGACAAGAAGGTGCCGATCATTGACGAGTCGGGCGCGCCGGTGGTGCCGGATACTCCCAATGCCATCAAGTTCGAGATGTTCGTATTCGATGCCCTGCCATTTGCCGACAATCCGGTCATCATCGAGACGGCGAGGCAGGATGATTTCAGCCCGGTGAAGAATGCGCAAGGGGTGGATTCCGCCCGCACCTGCCGGGATGACCAGCTGCGGCAGTTCGCCCGCTGGTTTGCAGCTGCGGGTATAGCCATCGAGTGTGATACGTCCGGTCTGCCTGGGATTTCCATCGAGGTCTCCCCGCTGTTTGCCGATTCGCAGGAATCTTTCGTTGCGGCGTGGAACGCGCTTGAACAAAAGCCGGCACTGGAGGACGGGCTGGTGCTCTCCGGGAGTGTATAGTGTCCGTTCGGTTGGTGTGGCAATCCTGTCATCCGAGCATTGGCCGAAAATGCATTAGCGGTTGATAATTGGTCGGAAGTGAAGAAAATCGGCTGACCAACGACATGGCAATACTCGTGCAGAAATACGGCGGCACCTCCGTGGGGTCCACCGAGCGCATCCTGAATGTGGCGCGCCGGACGCTGGAGGCCCAGCGTGCCGGCAATCAGGTGGTCGTAGTGGTCTCCGCCATGTCAGGGGAGACCAATCGCCTGATTGAGCTTGCCCATGCCGTCTCCTCTGCGCCGACCGACGCCGAGCTGGACGTTCTGCTTGCGACCGGTGAACAGACCACCATCGCCCTGCTGGCGATGGCGATCAACAGCCTTGGTGGGCAGGCGATTTCGTTGACCGGGGCCCAGGCGGGCATAGAAACCGACAGCTTTCACAGTATGGCGCGCATCTCGCGTATCTCCGCTGACCGGGTGTGCGGATTCCTGAACCAGGGGAAGATCGTGGTGGTGGCTGGTTTTCAGGGCATGACGCAGGACGGCCGCATCACCACGTTAGGACGGGGGGGCTCCGATCTTTCGGCCATCGCGATGGCTGCTGCACTGCAAGCGGACTGTTGCCAGATCCTGACCGATGTGGAGGGGGTCTTTACCTGCGACCCGCGCATTGTCCCGGATGCCCGCAAAATCGATGAGATCAGCTATGATGAACTGCTTGAGATGGCCAGTTCCGGCAGCAAGGTCATGCAGTCCCGCAGTGTCGAATTCGCGAAGAAGTTCGGTGTGCACTTCGAGGTGCGCAGTAGTTTGAATAATGAACCAGGAACCATGGTGACAGAAGAGACAGAAAAAATGGAGGGAGTCGTCGTGCGTGGCGTGAGCCTGTTGGGCAACCAGTCCAAGGTGACGATTACCGGCGTTGCGGATCGGCCCGGTTTTGCCGCGAAGATCTTCGGTGCGCTTTCGGATGCCAGGATTCGGGTCGATATGATCGTTCAGAACGTGTCGCACACCGGCGTTACAGACGTCTCTTTTACGCTGGCTACCGAGGACGCGAAGCGGGCCGAGCGCGCGTTGATTCCACTGCTTGCGGCGTTTGCGCCTGCGGGAGGGGAAGAAGATGTCAAGATCGTGACCACCGGCGGAATCGCCAAACTCAGCGTGGTCGGCATTGGCATGCGTGCACAGTCGGGAGTCGCGGCACGGCTTTTCGAGGTGCTGGCGGATGCGGGGATCAATATCCAGATGATCTCGACCTCGGAGATTCTCATCGCGGTTACCATTGATGAGCAACAAGGTGCACTGGCGGCGCGGACCGCGCACGAAGCCTTCGGTCTGCAGGAGAATTCCTGAGGCGTGGTGAAGGGGTGCCGCGGGCGCCGGGATACGTCGGCCCACGGTCGGGTCCGACGGCTGCCTGGTTGTCGGCGATCTGCAAAAGGCGGCAATGCCGGAGTTACCGATGGGCAGTCATCGGTTGACTTAGATATAAATTAAGTGAAAAATCACGCAATGGTGACAAAAATAGAGGTTCCGAGAAAGTCGATTTATCGCCTCTCCCTGTATTCGCGTGCCCTTGCGAAGTTGCGGGAAAATGAGGTGGAGACCGTCTCCTCGCGTGCCTTGTCGAAGGTCGCAGGTGTCAAGCCTGCGCAACTGCGCAAGGATCTTGCTCATTTCGGGCAATTCGGAACGCGGGGTCTCGGCTACAGTGTCGCTGGTCTGGCCAGCGCGATCACCGAGGTGCTCGGCAGGAACAGTTTTCAGCCGGTCATCCTCGTGGGAGCAGGTAATCTCGGAACAGCGCTGCTTCGATACGGTGGGTTCAACAAGGAGGGCTTCGAGATTCGCGCGGCTTTTGATGTCGATCCAGATCGTCCCCGCGGTATTTCCGGGCATGTTGAAGTATTGCCATATGACTGCATGATCGATTATATGCGCGAACATGAGGTCAAGATGGCGATTGTCGCCGTGCCGGCGAATGTGGTGCAATCAGTTGCCAATGACCTTGTGGACGGGGGTGTGCAGGCGATTTTGAATTTTTCCGGCACTGTGCTCGAAGTGCCCGAGAAAGTGGTGGTCAACAATGTAGATCTGGCACTTGAACTCGAGAGTCTGAGCTATTTCGTGCGATGATCGGGCAGGCTCGCAGGTGAAGGGCGCGCCAGCAGGCGTTTCGGCTCGATCAAAGCGTCTTCAAAACCCGGCAGCGGCGTTGGTTGCCTGAGGGCAGCAGCACGCAGGCAGGGTGGGTGTGTTGGTTGGCGGGCAGGTTTCCGATTGTCGTTGGGGCAGTTGTTTCTGCTTGCCTGCAGGGTCATGGGTTCTTCTAGTGGAGACATGATTTTCAATCGTGATCAGACTGTTCTCAGTTCCGTTGAGAAGGCACTCAGAATGAATCTCGACGCGAGCAAGTATGGAACCTTTGCGGAGATCGGGGCCGGGCAGGAGGTGTCCAACTGGTTTTTCAGGGCCGGGGCAGCCAATGGAACGGTGGCCAAGACGATCTCGGCTTATGGCATGGCGATGAGTGACGCCCTCTACGGCAGCGGAGTGCGTTATGTGTCGCGGGAAAGGTTGCAGGCGATGCTTGATCACGAATTCGCGATCCTTTGCGAGCGTCTTGATGAGCAGCGGGGAGGAGATTCGACTTTTTTTTCCTTCTGCGACACGGTGCGGGCGAGGAGTTATGGCGATGCTCCGGGTGCCGAGTGTTTCGGGTGGATGGGTATCCGGTTCCGCACGGTGCCGCGCGGACCGGCGCACGACATCCTCATGCACCTCTGCCAGGGACGCTGTCGCAATAACAACGAAGTCCGCCTCACCGTCATTGAGCGCTTCGGCGATGTGTTTT
>JBDQJG010000109.1:0-10794 GCA_040263955.1 Verrucomicrobiales bacterium | reverse complement strand
GCCGCGGTCCTCGGCGCGGCGGACGCGGACGCTTGGTGGGGTGGTATGCTGCATGCGCAGAGAGTGTGCGCATGCAGGGAAAGCGGCAAGCAGGATCTACTGTGCTTGAGAATAAGATCAATAAAGGGACAGACCTGTTATCGTGCTTGCTGTTATATGGTGTTTGCCGGGGAAAGGTGAAAGGGTGGCGGGGTAGGGTGCGTTAAAAAAGCAGGTAGCGTATCAGGTTGGGTCACCACGGCTTCCGCGGTCAGGGACTGCTGATGGGCTGATTGCTACGGAGATCGTTATGGCGCGAAAAGACAAGGGTTCACTTTTCGGCAGCATCCTGTTGTTTGTCGCATTTCTCGCCGGTCCGGTGGTGGCACATGCTGCCGCCCCGCCGCAGCCCAACATCGTCCTGATCATGGCCGACGACATGGGCTATTCGGACCTTGGCTGTTACGGCAGCACGATTCCGACTCCGCACCTCGACCGGTTGGCTGCCGGCGGTATGCGCTACACGCAGTTCTACAACGCGGCTCGGTGCTGTCCGAGCCGTGCCGCCCTGATGACCGGGCTCTACCCGCACCAGGTTGGCCTCGGCTGGATGACCGCGGCCGACTTGGGAACCCCCGGTTACACCGGGGATCTCAACACCGACTGCCGCACCATCGCCGAGTGCCTCAAGGACGCCGGCTATGCCACCTACTTGAGCGGCAAGTGGCACCTGACGTATTCGAAGCATGTCGGCGCGTCAGGCCCGAAGAAAAGCTGGCCCTTGCAGCGCGGATTCGATCGCTTCTACGGCATGCTGGGCGGGGGTGCCAGCTACTGGACTCCCAAGATGACGCTCGATAACAAGCCCATTAAAAACGGCGATGATTTCTTCCTCACCGATGCCATCACCGAGTACGGCTGCCGTTTCATCGAAGAGCATTTCCGGCAATCCGGGGAGACACCGTTTTTCCTCTACCTGGCCCACTACGCACCCCATCTGCCGCTGCACGCCCGGCCGGAAGACATCGCCAGGCACCGGGGCAAGTTCAAGGCCGGCTGGGACACTCTGCGAGAGAAAAAATACCACCGCATGCGGGAGATGGGAATCATCGGGTCGAACGTCGGCTTGCCGGAGAAGGAACGCGGACAAAAAGACGGCCGCAGGATCACCCGGGCCTGGGACAATCTTACGCCGGAGCAGCAGGATGCCATGGACCTGAGGATGGCGATTTACGCCGCCCAGATCGAGGTCATGGACAAGGGGATCGGTGCGGTGATCGACACGCTGGAGAGACATGGGGCCCTCGACAACACCCTCATCCTGTTCCTTTCCGACAATGGCGCCTGCTCGCTGTTTACCGGGCAGAACGAGCAGGACCTGGCCACCTACGGCTCGGATGCCAGCAAGCTCGGCTACGGTCCCGACTGGGCCGAGTATTCCAACGTGCCCTTCCGCCTCTACAAGATGTGGGCGCACGAGGGCGGCATCGCCTCGCCGTTCATCGCTCATTGGCCCGAGGGTATCGCCGCCGAGGGAGCGATCACCGACCAGGTGGGACACATCACCGACCTGGTACCTACCCTGCTGGAACTGGCGGGTGCCTGCTACCAGCCGGAGGATGGAGGAGAATTCCCCGAGCTGGTTGGCCGGAGCCTGGTACCGAGTTTTGTCGGCGAGCGCTACCAGCGCGGCCCCATTCTCTGGGAACACAAGGGCAACCGCGCCCTGCGCAAGGGCAAGTGGAAGCTGGTGGCCGACGGCATCGACGGGGCCTGGGAACTCTATGACCTGGAAGCCGACCGCTCCGAGCTCAACAACCTTGCCAAGGCACACCCTGAGCGAGTCACGGAGTTGGCACGGGAGTGGGACCAGATCGCCAAGGCGACCCATGTCTACCCGCTCGATGGCAGACCCTGGAGCGAGAAAATCAAGAACCCGATCCCCGACAAGAGCGAACAATGAACCCCCTGCCAGCGACTCCACCCCGCCATCGACTCCTCACGGGCCTCGTGCTCGGATGGTTGACGACTTTTTCGACATCCGTGTCCGCGAATGAGCCTCCGGTCGCGCAGCCGAACATCGTGCTGATTGATGCCGATGACTCGGGGGCCAGAGGATGTCGGGTACCTATCCGGTACTACGTGCAAGAACCCGATGCTCGACCAGATTGCCAAAGACTGTATGGTTTTCTCTGTTGCGGGCACCCACACAGCCAATTTTCGGTCCGTGTGCCCAGCGCTGCCGGTGCATCGGACAAGCAGGTCGCAGCACCCATCCTCTTAAGAAAAAACTCGTAAACCATGAAGATACGACTGTTGATTACCTTCCTTTGCATCGCGTTCCTGCCACTGGCGCAGGCGGATACCAAGGAGAAGAAAAAGCGCGTCAAGAAGTCCAATTCGCCGCTGGCGCAGATAGAAGACGTCGCCGGATTGCCGCGCGTGTTGATCATCGGAGATTCGATTTCCATCGGCTACACGCTCGACACCCGCAAGGCGCTGGCCGGCAAGGCCAATGTGCATCGGCCATCGGTAAACTGCGGGCCAACCCTCTCCGGGCTCGCAGCGCTCGACAACTGGCTGGCCACCGGCGGGGCGGACAAGAAGTGGGATGTGATCCATTTCAACTGGGGCTTGCACGACCTCAAGTACCTCGGACCTAATGGCGAAAACCTCCAGGACCCGAATGACCCGAAAAGCCACCAGCAGGTGCCGCCCGAGGAATACCGCAAGAATCTTACCGAGCTCGTCGAGCGCTTGCAGGCAACCGGAGCGAAGTTGATCTGGCGCAACACCACCCCGGTTCCGAAAGGTGCGAAAGGGCGCGTGGTGGGCGATTCAGCCAAGTACAACGCGATCGCCGCGGAGATCATGGAGGCCAGGGGCATCCCGACGCACGACCTCTACGCGCTGGTCAAGAACGACCTCAAGCCCGAGCATCTGCGCAAGGCGGACGTCCACTACACGAACCTCGGATCCAAGGTGCTCGCCGACGATGTGGCCCGGGTGATCCTGGAAGCCCTGAACGAGTAGGTCCTGGCCTGTTTGCCGATGGCGATTGACATGAAGGCATTCAAATTACTGGCCTGCTGGGCAGTCGTGTTGGTTGGCCACTTTTCCGCGACCGCTGCGGCAACGCATCCGGAGCGGGTGCCATTAAGGCCCAACATCCTGTGGATCGTCACCGAGGACATCGGCTGCGACTTGGCATGCTATGGTACCGTGGGAGTACACACCCCTCACATGGACCAGCTGGCCGCCGAGGGCGCCCTCTACACCCGGGCCTACACCACGGCGTCCATTTGCAGCCCGAGTCGTTCCAGTTTCATGACCGGGCTCTACCCGCACCAGGTGTTTTCCAGGAACATGCGCATCAGGCCGCCCTTGCAGAAGAAGCCGCTTCCCGAGGGGGTGGATATCTTCACCAACTATTTGCGCGATGTCGGCTACGCCATCGGCTTTCCGGGTCACGGCAAGAAGGACTGGGGGTTTCTTGATCCTGAGACTGACCCCTATGACATCACCGACTGGGATGTGTTGACCGGGAAGCAACCGTTCTTCTGCCAGTACCAGTTCTATGACACCCACCGGGTCAACCTGAAGCGCGACGATGGAAAAATGTATCCCTTTCTGGCCTGTCCGGAGCACCCGGTGGACCGTGCCGCGGTTGAGTTGCATCCCTACACACCCGACACGCCGGAGGCGCGCGAGGAGCTGGGTGCCTACCTGGAAAACATCAACCTGCTGGATCAAAAAATCGGTGCCTTGCTCGATGATCTGAAGGCGAAAGGCCTCTACGACAATACCATCATCGTGCTGATGGGCGACAACGGCCCACCGATCTTCCGCGGCAAGGGATTCCTCTACGAGCGAGGCATCCGTATGCCCCTGATCGTGCGTGTCCCGGAGGGCTTCGAGGCGGGCTTCGAGCCGGGAGAACGCATCGATGAGCTGGTCTCCGCCATGGACATGGCGCCGACCTTCATCAACTGGGCGGGTGGCGAGGCGCCCGATCATTTGGAAGGGCGGATCTTCTTCGGCCCGAACAAGCAGCCGCAGCCCGAGTATCTCTTTGCCATGCGTGATCGCCACGGCGACAACGTGGATCGTTGTCGCAGTGTCACCTCGAAGGATTACAAATATCTGCGCAACTACGTGCGCGGCATGAGCTGTTACGAGAACAGCCTGCCCAATGTGGCTGCCAGCAGAGCCGGCAAAAAGTTCTTCGACAAGGGCAGGCTGCCGGCAGTTCAGGTGGGCTATTTCGAGGACAAACCGGAAGAGGAACTCTACGACCTGGCGAAGGATCCCTACGAGCTGAACAACCTGGCTGGTGATTCGGCATACGCGGAGATCCTCGCCCGCCTCCGGGCGGAGCTGGAGAGCTGGATCGAGCAGACCGGAGACGACGGCGCGTTCGAGGATCCGGAAGCACTGGCGGAGATGCTGCGCCGGGAGCAGGAGGCCAAGGGAATAAAGGGGGCCAGGCCTCAGCAATGAACTTGCCAGCAATCCTTGGGGTGGACGATGCAGTTAAAGATCACATGAAAAACAGCAAGATGCAGAAGTGGATGACAGGGCGCGTACTCCGCGCGGGACTCGGTGTATTGGTGGTGGCCATGCTTGCGGGCACGGTGTGTGCCGCGGATAAGCCCAACGTTATCGTCATCATGGCGGATGATCTCGGCTACGGGGACGTCGGCTGTTACGGTGCCAAGCCGGAGAACATCGCGACCCCGCGCATTGACCAGCTCGCCGCCGAGGGACTGCAATTCACCAGCGGCTATTGCTCGGCCGCGACCTGCACGCCGACCCGCTACTCGCTGCTGACCGGCACTTACGCGTTTCGCGTGGCGGGAACGGGCATTGCCGGCCCGAACTCTCCGGCCCTGATCCAGCCGGACATTGTCACGATGCCGGACCTGCTGCAGAAGGCAGGCTACAAGACCGCGGTTATCGGCAAGTGGCATCTCGGGCTGGGCGCGCCTGGCAAGGGGCCGCAGTGGAACGATGAGCTCGTGCCCGGACCGTTGGAGATCGGTTTCGACTATTCTTTCCTGCTGCCCACCACCAATGATCGTGTGCCGCAGGTCTACGTCGAGAATCGCCGGGTGCTCAACCTCGACCCCAAGGACCCGCTGTGGGTGGGCCACAAGAAGCCCGGCCCCGATCACAAGACGGGGCTCAGCCATCGTGACGAGCTCAAGATGGACTGGAGCCACGGCCACAACAGCACCATCCATAACGGCATCAGCCGGATCGGTTTCTACACCGGTGGCCACGCCGCCCGCTTCCGCGACGAGGATCTGGCTGACAAGTGGGTGGAGAAGTCCAAGGAGTGGATCAGCCAGCAGAAGGACAATCCCTTTTTCCTGTTCTTCGCCTCGCATGACCTGCACGTGCCGCGCATGCCGCACGAGCGCTTCCACGGCAAGTCGCGCACCGGCTTCCGCGGCGACGCCATCGTGCAGCTCGACTGGTGTGTCGGCGAGCTCGTCGATCACCTGCAGAAAGAAGGCCTCGCCGAGAACACGCTGGTGGTGTTCTGCTCGGACAACGGCTCGGTCCTTGATGACGGCTACCAGGATGGTGCGGTTGAAAAGCTCCATGATCACCAGCCCGCGGGTCCCTATTCCGGCGGCAAGTACCAGATCCTCGAAGGCGGCACCCGCACTCCGTTCATCACCTGGTGGCCGGGAACCATCCAGCCCGGTACCTCGGAGGAGGTCGTCTGCACCATCGACCTGGCAACCAGCCTGGCCAACCACCTCGGCGTCGAGATCCCCGCGGATGCCTGCCTCGACAGTCTCGACGTGATGAGCGCGCTGCTTGGCAAGGAAGACGCCAAGGGACGCGACCACCTCATCCAGCAGGACAATGGCAACCAGGGTGTAAAGAGCCAGTTTGGTTACCGGGCGGGCAAATGGAAGCTCCAGCGCAAGTCCGGCAATGTTTACAAGCTCTACGACCTCGATGCCGATCCGGCCGAGAAACACAACCTCGCGAAGAAAGAGCCGGAAGTGGTCAAGGAGATGCAGGCCGGCCTGCAGAAGCTGCTGGATGCGGGCCGCAGCCGCCCGGCTGATGACTAGGCCTTCACCTCAAACCCCCAGTCATTCCGCCATGAGCATTCTGAAGAACACACGACATCGCAGTACGAAAGCCGCCCGATGTCTCTTGCTTTTCACTCTTCACTTTTCACTCTTCACTCTTCCAAGCCACGCTTCTCCGCTGGACTCGTTGGAGGGAGTTTCCAATGCGGATGTTTCCCTCGACGGTTCCTGGCATTTCCAGCTCCCGGCTCCTGAGGGTGAGTGGCAGAACCCCGGCGAGCCCGAGGGCTGGAAGACGATGCCGGTTCCCGGTGACGTGTTTCGCGAGGGCCACCGCATCGTGGAGGACCAGCCATTCGCCTACAAGCGCAAGATCGAGGTTCCGGCGGACTTTGCCGGCCAGCGGATCCGCCTGCGCTTCGAGGGCGCTCATGATTTTACCCGCGTCTGGGTCAATGGCACCCATGTGCGTGATCACCAGGGCGGCTGGACCCCGTGGGAATGCGACATCACCGAGCTAGTCACACCCGGCGAGGAAGCCTGGGTTGCGCTGGAGATCACCGACAAATCGCGCGAGATCGCTTTCAACGGCAAGCGCCTGCGACCGATCGGGGGACTGGTGCGCAGTGTCTCCCTGCAGGCGCGCCCGAAAACCCATTTCGAGTTTCCCATCGTCTCGTCACCGTTCTCCGAGGATGGCCGGACCGCGGAGCTGACCGTTATCGGCCAGGTGGAGACGCCGCACGCCGAGGGGGTCGCCACCTTCAGGCTGCTGGATCCCGAGGGCCGGGAAGTTCCGCTCGCGACCGAGTCGTGTACCCTGGACGAGTCGCAGGTCACCTTTCGTGCAGCGGTCGAGGGATTCCGGCCTTGGACGGCGGAAAAGCCCGTCCTCTACCGCCTGGAGGTCACCAGCAGAGCGCCCGGCCAGTCAACCGCCACCTACACTAGGCAGATCGGCTTCCGCGATATCCGCTTCGATGCCAACAACAACATGCTGATCAATGGCAAGGTGGTGAAGCTGCGCGGCGCCAACCGCCACCTGGTCAATCCGTTGCGTGGTTTCGTCCCGGACCTCGCCATCAACCAGCGCGATGCTGAGCTGTTCAAGGAGGCCAACATGAACTTCGTGCGCACCTCGCACTATCCTCCGGGCAACGGCTTCATCGAGCAGTGCGACCAGCAGGGGCTTTATGTCACGCTGGAGACTGCCGTGCTCGACTGCGGCAAGGCCAACCGCCCGTCCGTCGGCATGAATGACGACCCGCAGTACCGGGAACTGTTCATCAACCAGCTGCGCGAAACCCTGTTCAACTACGGCAGCCACCCCTCCGTGGTGCTGTGGTCAATCTGCAACGAGAGCGTCTACGGGGCGAATTTCCAGGCTTCCTACGACTACGTGCACGCGCAGGATCCCTCCCGCCCGGTGATTGCCTCCTACCAGGTCAAGAAGGACAAGGAGCACAAGAGCTACGACGTCATCAGCGGGCATTACCCGGAGTGGGATGCCGATTTCACCAGCAACCCCCTGCCCACCATCTACGACGAGTGGATGCACGTGCTAGGGCATACCGCTGAGTTGTGGCTGCACGACACCAACTCGCGCGATTACTGGGGGCGCAGCATCGACAAGGCGTGGAGCAACCTGATTTCCGCCGACGGCAGCGTGGGAGCGGCGATCTGGAATTTCGTCGATGACATGACCATCGTCGAGAGCCCCACCGAGATCCCGACCCAGGGAGCCATGCGCATGCTGCCTCCCGCTAAGGCCAAGCAGGTGGTCACCGGCAAGAAGAGCAACATCACGGGTACCGCGCGCTGGGGTATCATCGACGAATGGCGCCGGCCGAAGCCGGAGTTCTGGAACGTCAAGAAGGCCTACAGCCCAATCCGACTGTTGCAGACCAGGGTGGAGGAGTTCACCGCCAACGAGTCGCTGACGCTGCCGATCCACAACCGTTTCGATCACACCTCACTCGATGAGAGCAAGCTCATGGTGAGCTACGGCGGGCAAACCACCGAGCTGCCCTTGCCGGCCATCGCGCCGCACCAGAAAGGCGAACTGACCCTGCCGGCACAGGGTTGGCGGGCGGGTACGGAAATCGGGCTCTCCTTCCAGGATGCCCGGGATGCCGTCATCGACCACTACAAGGTCACGCTCGGAGGCAAGCCGGCTCCGGTCGTGGCGCAGCCGCAGGGGCAACCGACCGTGACCACCGAGGGCGACGAGCTGGTCATCCGGGGAGACAATGTCGAGTATCGCATGGACAAGCCCACCGGCCTGATGCGGAGCATCGCCAGGAATGGGCAGAGCCTTGCCCTCGAAGGGCCCATTCCGCATGTCTTCAAGCAGGAGGAATACATGATCAAGGGGATCAATCCCGAGATCGGTGACAAGCCCACCTGGACGCTCGGCAACGACCGCTATGACAGCCCGGACATGGAGGCGTGGACCTTCACCAAGCTGCACGTCAACCAGGAAGAAGACGCCACCAGGGTGCATGTCCGTGGCAAGCTCGGCGAGATCGACGTGCACTACGTGTTCACCTTTGGCATGCAGGGTCGTTTCGACGTGAAGTATTTCTTCGAGGACATTCCCCCCTTGCCGGAACCGGAGGGCAAGGTATCCCAGCAGGGCCCGCTTGACCTGGAAGTCGGCATCAAGTTTCGAACCAGCGACCAGTTCGACCAGCTCAGTTGGGAGAAGCAGGCCTACTGGAGCTCCTACCCCCTCGGTCACATCGGTGCCGCCAGTGGCGACATTGCGCTGTTTTCCGAAGCGCGTGCCGCTTGGGCGCAGAAGCCCACCCAACCCTGGCACAAGGACAACTGGGATTTCTATTTCATGGGCTGGGAGCCTCCGGCGGGCAAGCTGTTGACCTTCGAGGCCTACGCCGCCAAGCAGGCGATCCGTCACTACACGCTCAGCGATGCGGATGCCGACCTTGCCCTGATCGTGCACGGTGACGGAAAGACCACCACCGCGCGCTACGGGCAGTACCGCGACAGCAACTACTACCTCTACCACCTCGACCGCCTCGACTACCACCTGCGCTGGGGCAACTACAGTGCCGACATCCGGCCGCGGCCCGAGCACTCGGGAGTCGCCCGGTTGGAACTGAAGTGACCGTGAGGATTGCACCGCGAAAAATGCCTGTGCTGCGTGCTCGCATGCCGGTGAGAGGTCCGGTTGCCCTGCTCGGCCTCTGTGTCATTGCCGGCTTGGTCCCCGGCCCACTGCTGGCGGCCGCGCACGGCCAGGTGCCGGAGCAACCCAACATCGTGGTCATCCTGGCCGATGATCTCTCCTACCGTGATCTCGGCTGCTACGGGCAGCAGCACTTCACGACGCCGAACCTCGATCGGCTGGCGACCGGCGGCATGCGTTTTACCGAAGCTTACAGTGGCGCCCCGGAGTGCGCGCCAGCTCGTGGCAGCCTGTTGACCGGGATGCACCTGGGGCATTGCCGGATTCGGGCCAACAGGTCGGCGCGGGGGCAGGATCACCTGGTCGATGCGGATGTCACGGTTGCCGAGGTGTTGAAGCAGGCCGGTTACACCACCGGATTCATCGGCAAGTGGGGCGTAGGCCTGCCCGGCACCGAGGGGGCGCCGGAGAGGCAGGGATTCGACCTGTCCTTCGGTTACTACGACCAGACACGTGCCCACGGTTTTTTCCCGCACTTCCTGCTGCGCAACGGGCAGCGGGAGTGGCTGCCGGAAAACCACGGCTTCAACATGGAGCGGGTCTACGAGTACAACGGGCGCGCGGTGGATCAGTTGGACGACGTGCAAAACACCTACGACGCCGACGGCAGGCTGGTGCCCGACGGGGTGGGGGATCCGGCCAGGGCCAGGTATTCCGAGGATCTCTTCCAGCAGGAGGCACAGCGGTTCATTCGGGCAAACCACCAGCGACCGTTTTTCCTCTACTACGCCACCCAGCTGCCGCACGGGCCGTGCATCACCCCGGAGCTGGGTGCCTACCGGGACCAGCCGTGGAGCCTGAAGCACCGCGAGTGGGCGGCCATGGTCGGTCACCTCGACCGCGGCGTGGGCCGGATGGTCGATCTGCTCGAGGAGCTGGAGATCCTGGAGAACACGGTGATCTTCTTTGCCAGCGACAATGGCTACAGCCAGTGGGGCTATTTCGGTCGGCCGGCGCACCAGGATGACCCGCTCTTTCAGAACAAGGGTCCGTGGTCGAAAGGCAAGTTCACCTGCACCCACGAGGGCGGTCTGCGGGTGCCGTTCTTCGCCTACTGGAAGGGCACGGTCCAAGCCGGGCAGAGCGACCATGTCTGCGCGCTTTACGACCTGCTTGCCACCACTGCCGACCTTGCCGGAGCCGAGGCGCCGGAGACCGACGGACTCAGCCTGGTTCCGACCCTGCGGGGCCGGTCGGAGGATCAGCAGGAACACGCTTATCTCTACTGGGAGAAGAAGCACACCCAGAGCGCACGCGTGGGGCACTGGTGGGCTTTTCGCGAGCACCCGTCGCGGCCGATCGCCTTGTTCGATATCAGCGAGGACCTGCAGTGCGAGCGCGACCTGGCGGCCGTTCAGCCGGAGGTGGTGGCGCGAGTCGCGGGAATTTTTTCCGCGGCCCGGGTCGACAGCGAGTGGTATCTCAACCCCGGAGACAGCGAGGACTCGGTCGCCGCGAGGCAGCGCAGTGCCCGGGAAGCAGGCAGCATGCAGCAGGGCGTGCGCGCCAACACGGTTTACCGCCAGGACCTGGAATAGCAGCAAAGGTTACATT
>JBDQJG010000108.1:0-10802 GCA_040263955.1 Verrucomicrobiales bacterium | reverse complement strand
GCAACGATATCTGGGGTGGGCGCTCGAAGCTCGGTTACACCGGCGGCCAGAACAATGCGGTGGTGCTTTGGCACGAGTTGGTCATGCTTGATGCAATGACGGCCAATCGCGACCGCGCGATCTGGTCGGTCGCCCGAGGAGGAGGTTACGCGCCCGCGGATGATGGCGTGCCAGCTCCGATGGAGGTAGTCTCGAACGTCGGCGGCAAGTCACCCAGTTCTCATGCACACAAGGAAGGCTCGACCGCCTACTTGAGCGGTGAGGAGGGAATCGCGAAGATGCGCATCGCCAAGGGCTTCGAGGTCGGGTTGTTCGCCGATGAGGCGATGTTTCCGGAGTTGGCGAACCCGGTGCAGATGCAGGTCGATGGCAAAGGGCGCATCTGGGTCGCTGCGTGGCACACCTATCCCAAGTGGGAGCCGCTCAAGGAGATGCGCGATGCCCTGCTCATCCTGGAGGACCGCGACGGTGACGGGCGTGCCGACAGCTGCAAGGAGTTTGCCCGCGTCCACAACCCGGTCGGGTTCGAATTCTGGAACGGTGGAGTGCTGGTGACTTCCGCGCCGGATCTTCTGTTCCTTAAAGACACCGATGGCGATGACGTGGCAGACGTGCGCGAGGTGATCCTTGGCGGCTTCGGTTCGGCGGATACCCACCACGCGGCCAACAACCTGGTCATGGGGCCGGACGGGGCAATCTACTGGCAGAGCGGTATTTTCCTGAAGAATGCGCACGAGCATCCGTGGGGACCGTCCCTGATCACCGGAGCTTCGGGCATGTATCGCTTCGATCCGCGTCGTTTTACGGTCGCCTTTCATGCGGCCCTCGATCACAATCCCCACGGCATTTCATTCGACCAGTGGGGTTACCACTACGCCACCGATGGCACCAGCGGTCGGGCCTTCCAGGTGCGGCCTGAGGGTAAGGGGTTCAAGATGCATGAACTCCTGCAGCGGCAGTACCGGCCGGTGCCCGCCAATGCGGTCGTTTCCTCGCAGCACTTTCCCGACGAGTTGCAGGGTGATTTCCTGATTGCCAACACCATCGGCTTCCGGGGGATCATGGGCTACGACCTTCAGCGCGACGGTCATGACGGGCGGAACGTGGGCGAGGTGTGGGGCACTCCGGGGGTCGAAATGGTGCGCTCGGAGGACGGGAACTTCCGTCCCACCGACATGGTGTTTGGCGCCGAGGGGGCGCTTTATTTTAGCGACTGGTGCAATATCATTATCGGCCATTCGGCCCATCATATCCGCGACCCCAACCGGGACAAGCAGCATGGGCGCGTCTACCGGATGGTGCATCGGGAGCGACCGTTGCAGCAGCCGGTAGCCATTGCAGGTGAGCCGCTCGACTGCTTGATGCGCAATCTCGAGCATCCGGTCGATGGCGTTCGTCACCGTACGCGTGTCGAACTTTCAGGGCGCTCCACTGACGAGGTAATCGAGGCCTGCAGAGAGTGGCTGCGCCATTGGGATAAGGGCAACCCGGAGCACTCCCGGCATATCCTGGAAGCTCTGTGGGTGCACCAGCAGCACAATGTCCGTGACCGTGGACTGCTCGACACGGTTCTCTCGTTGCCGGTCGAGCATGCCCGCATCGCCGGGGAGACGGTCAGGCATCACTGGGATGTGGCGGATCCTGCGCTCGGGCACCAGGAGATCGAAGAGCATGAGGTGATGGAGGTCGAGCCCGGAGGTGTCGTTTCGGATAGTCCGGAACTCACCACCTTGCGCATCAACACGATTTCCGAGCAGTTGCGGTATGATGTGACTGAACTCGAAATCTCCGCCGGCAAGACAATCAAGCTGATCTTCAATAACCCCGATGCCGTTCCCCACAACCTGGTGATCGTGAAGCCGGGGACTGCCGATACCGTGGCAGCGGCGGCCATCGCACTGGGAGCGGAGGGCTTTGCGAGGGAGTTCATACCCGAGAGTGCGGATATCCTGCACCACACCGCGCTGCTCAATGGCGGGGAGTCACAAACTCTGGAATTTACTGCGCCCTCGGATCCAGGTGACTACCAGTTCGTCTGCACCTTTCCGGGGCATGCCATGTTGATGCGGGGTATCATACGGGTAAAATGAGCCAGATGAACCCATGCGCAGCTGCAGGGATGGCATGTTTGCTCCTGCTGCCAGGGGCTTCCGACGCCGCAGAGAGCACTGTTCTACGAGGCGAAGGGTTGACTCTCAGGCTGGTTTCCGATTGCACCGCTGTGGTGCCGGGCTCGAAAGTCACAGTGGGTCTGTTCATCGAGCATGATCCCGGCTACCATACGTATTGGCGTTCCCCGGGAATGGTCGGCATGGCCACGGCATTGCACTGGAAACTCCCCGAGGGTGCGCGCGCTGGTGACATCATCTGGCCCGGACCGATGCGCACGAAGATGGCCGGAATAACAGCTTGGGGATACGAGGAGGACACCTGTCTGCTTACCGAGATCAAAGTGCCGACAGGTTTTCAAGAGCCGGATTTTCGGGTCGAGGTAGAGGCCGCATGGATGTGCTGTGCGCGCACCTGTCACCCGGGATTCGAGAAGCTCGAGCTGGCCATTCCGGTGGGCTCGGGCCTGGCGTTTGACGCGAAATGGACTGATGTGATTGCTGCCGCACGGGAGCGGGTGCCGGCATCCTGCCCGGAGAATTGGGAGTTTGCTTTGCTGACTCCGGGTCTTCCGAAACAGGGAGCGTTTGATGCGCAATTCGAGTTGCCTGCGTCTGTTGAGCTTCCGCGCAACTTTGCATGGGAAAAAATCTACTTTTTTGCCGATGATAATCAGGTTGATTCGGATGCGGAGCAGCAGGTGCACGTGGATCCGAAGCATCCGCGGCGAGTTGCATTGTCATTTCAAACCACGGCGTTCGCGCCGGAGAATCCTCCCCATCTCGGAGGTGTGCTTTTTCATCCCGACGGGTGGCCCGGTCTGGAAACCTGCTGGATTCGTGTATCGGCCGTGTGGAAGGGCAACTGAGTGCCGCGGCGGCGCGGGTTCCATCGGGTCAATTTGACCTATTTCCACCAGTCAGGCTGCCGCTCCCATGCCGCCAGTCTCTCCCCTTGTTGCAGCTTCATTTGGGTGGCGGGATGCTGAGGTGAAGGATCAGTCAGGTCGGCATGCCAAGGGCGAGGGCGCAGCGAGCGTCGGTAGAGGGTGAACGCCAGGGCCGCAAGGCAACCAAGGAGAAAGAAAATCAAAGCGACCATGACCAGCGCCGAAGCGTCCGCAGCGGGTGCCAGTTTCGGGTCGGCAGTCGAAGAGCCATAGGAACGCGCATGCAGCACGTTGGCAGTGGGGTATTCTTCTCCGGCTGGTGGATACATCGAAACGGTCCGATGAGTGGTGACGGTACCCTAGTCTTGTTGCTCAGCGAGCATGAGGCGCATGGGAATCATTTCCGAGAGAGTGAAACCGTGGTGTTTGAAAAACTCCTGGGAAGAAGAGCTGATACGGTCGGTCAGCAATGTGACGCGCAGGAAACCCTTTTCGCGGGCAAAGTTTTTCACGTGGGCCATCAATAGTCCCCCGTATCCCTGGCGCCTGTGATCGGGGTGAATGAAGACGTCTTCCATGTTGATGACGAATCCGCCCATTGCAGTACTGATGGTGAACAGCAGGTTCACCATTCCGACCATGGTGTGATCGTTGCGTAGCACGAAGATTCTGCCGCGGTTGGGTTGTTCGAGGATCAGGCGAAGACCGTGCTCCTGGCGCCTGCGGTCGGCCTCGAAATCCGCCTCCTCATCCATCAGGCTCATGACGAATGAGACAAGGGTATCAAGATCCTCAAGAGTGGCTGGTTCCACCCGGGCCTCATCGTTGGCAATTGATGGTTTATTCTCCATGAATACCCTTCTTATACCATAGGGTGAGGCATGGTGAAAGTAGGGGCTTTTTTCGGCGATCGTGAGCCCGGGAATGATTGCTTGGGATTCGTCGTCCCCGGTTGCCCTTTTCGAGATTGGTAGTAGTCTGCATCTCCTCCTGGCCGACGTGGCGGAATTGGTAGACGCGACGGATTCAAAATCCGTTTTCCTCGGAAGTGTGGGTTCGAGTCCCACCGTCGGTAGATTTCATTTTCTCGTTCACTGATGGTGTGGTTCGGTAACGGACAGCGATGCGTTAGATTCGTTTGATTGAGAGGGTTCCCTGTGAAACGAGGCAAGTTCATTTCAGCGGCGCTGTCTTTTGTCGCGTTCGGGATGATCTGGATTCTGTGGGGGCATTGTCTGCGGGGAGGAAGCGGTGAGAGGGGCCAGTTGACCCTTTACTGTGCCGCCACCTTCCGGAAGCCTGTCGAACAAGTGGCAACGGCATTTCGCAAGCAGTTGGGGGAAGACCTTGCGATTCGCTTCGGTGGTTCGGGAGAGCTGGCTGCCCAGCTTGCTATTGCGGGAGGCGACCTTTTCCTGCCCGCGGATGAAAGTTATCTCGATCTGTTGGATGAGCGGGGCCTTTTGGGTGCCCGCATCCCGCTGTGTGAACTTTTTCCCGGTATCATTGTGCCCATCGGTAATCCGAGGCGGATCGACGGGATCGATGGATTGGCAAGTCGGGGAGTCAGGGTGGCGCTCTGTGATCGCAGTGCGGCCATCGGATTGCATATGGATCGATGGTTGGGGCGGGATGAACGTTGGCGAAGGGTTGTGGCCGGCTCGGTAGTATCCATGGGCACAGTGACGGAAGTTGCCCAGGCTGTCTCACTGGGGGTGGTGGATGCCGGAGTCGTTTGGGACGTGGTGGCACGGCAATTCGAGGGCATCGATTTCGTCAAGTTCAATGAACCGGGGTTGCCGCCGGCACTCGGTTCCATCGGTGTGCTCAAATCCTCGGTTGAGAAGGAAGCAGCCGTAAGGTGCTTTCTCGACCTGCTTACCAGGCGGCGGGATCAAGGCGACTTATTCGCCGGGTGTGGTCGTGAGCGGTCATCGTTGCACGGGGCAGTCACCAGCTTGATTTCACGATGAGTGATTCGGTGCGCCAAGCTCCTTTTCGGGTTGCCTCAGATGTTCCCTTTCTTGCGGGAGTCGGTCTGCTTGCGGGAGCTTACCTTGCACTGATTGTTGCGATGGTATTGGCCGGCGTGGGCTTCGTTGGTGCAGGTGATGTGATCGATGTGATCACGACTCCTGAAATGCGTTCGGTTTTGAAGCTGACCCTGTTTACCTGTTGCTTAAGTTCGCTGCTGAGTATTCTGGTGGCAGTGCCGGCAGCATATGTCCTCTCGCGGACACGGTTTCCCGGTAAGTCGGTGATCGACGTGGTTCTTGATATACCCGTAATCCTGCCGCCGTTGGTCATAGGCTTGAGCCTGCTGATCCTGTTTAATCATCTTTTCATTGCTGGCAGGAGTATCGATGCGTGGCTTGTCGCCTGGCTGGGAGAGGGAGCTCGCATCACGTTTAGTCCGGCAGCCATTGTTCTGGCGCAGTTTTCGGTATGCTGTGCGCTTGCCATCCGCGTGGTTCGATCCGCCATGGATGAGATTTCTCCCCGGCAGGAAGCAGTGGCAATGACCTTGGGAGCGAATCGGGGGCAGGCATTCTGGTATGTGCTTCTTCCCCAGGCATGGCGTGGAGTAGTGGGCGCATGGGCGTTGGCCTGGGCCCGAGCGTTGGGAGAATTCGGACCGGTTCTGGTTTTTGCCGGCGTGACCCGCGGGCGGACCGAGGTGTTGTCGACTGCGATTTTTCTTGAAATGAACCTGGGTAATCTCAGGGGAGCTGTGGGCATTTCACTGGTGCTCATCGTTTTTGCATTGGCTGTTCTATTGGTGGTCAGGCGCTACGCTTGGCGTGAAAGGGGGAGATCTTAGTGGAACTGCTCGTGGAACAGGTCGGATTGCGATTCGGGGACTTTTGTCTGCGCGAGATCACCTTCCAGATACCCGACGGGGAATGTGGAGTTCTGATGGGGCCCACCGGGGCAGGTAAGACGTCGATTGTCGAGGCTGTCTGTGGCCTGCGGCAGGTCGAAAACGGCACGATCCGACTGGGGGGAAGGAATCTGGTCGGTGTGGTTCCCGGTGAACGTGGTATCGGTCTGGTTCCTCAGGATGTTGTGCTCTTTCCTCACCTCACGGTATACGAGCACCTGGTTTTCGCCCCGCGACTCAGGGGGGAGAAAAACAAGCAGATCGACAGGCGCTGTCGTGATCTTGCCATGGCCCTGGGTATTGGCGAACTTCTCGGCCGGTATCCGCGGGGATTGAGTGGTGGCGAAGCGAAGCGTGTCGCGCTCGGGCGTGCGTTGGCTGCGCAACCGCTGTTACTCTGTCTTGATGAGCCGTTCGCTGGATTGGATGAGGCAACGCGTGGCGTCGTTGAGCGCGTTGTTACCGATTACCTTCGGTCTTCCGGTGCGAGTATGTTGCTGGTGACACACGACCGGGGAGAGTCTGCGAGGCTGGGCGACCGCATCTGGAAGATCACCGGTGGACAGCTTTCATTGGATGCTTTCGATCAGCCGATCTCAACCGGAGGCTTGCGGCAATGATTTTCCCAGAATATGAGGCGACTGTTTTCTTGGTCGATGAGGGAACGGACTCATGGCAGGGCAGTTTCGGAATCGTAACAGCCAGCAATCCCGGAGATCTGGTTCCCGAATCAGACAATCGAGAGCGCAATGCGCGCTTGCGACGGGTTCTTGAATCCGATGCCGGGGTCGGACGGTTTTGCCCGATCGACGGATGCTCGCCTGACCTGTGCCATCGTGAGGCGAGCTTTGCGATCTGGGGATTGTCGCGCAGGCAGATCGTGAAACTGGGCCAGCGATGGAGCCAGAATGCGGTTTTCTGGATTGAAGCAGGTCAATTGACAGTCGTGGGCTGCCGGAGTGGCAGGCAGATCGACCTCGGGCGCTTCCGTGACCGGGTGCGTCACGCTATCTGAAACCATTGGTTATCGGCCATCGATCAGGTGACGCGCTGGTTTCAGTCTACTCTTCCTCGGCTACCTCATCGACGGGAAGAGATGACCTCCGCTTGAAGCGGAGTTGCAGAATGCGCCTGCCATCGGTCTTGGTCGTCGTGGCCTCATAGTCGTCGACGCGGACACTCTCTTCGGCCTGGGGAAGATGCCCGATGACCCCGGTGATGAATCCACCGATCGTGCTGACATCATCGCTCTCCAGGTTGAGTCCGGAGAGTTCATTGAAGTCGTAAAGATTCAGGCTGCCGGCAACCACGAATTCATCCTCACTGACTTTTCGGAACTCCGCCTTCTCGTCGTCGAACTCATCCTGGATTTCACCAACCAGTTCTTCGATCACATCTTCCAGGGTGACGATACCAACCGCTCCGCCGAACTCGTCGACCGCGAGCGCGAGGTGTGCCCTGCGTTGGCGTAGGAATTGCAGTAGCTTGTCTAGAGGCATCATTTCCGGCACGGCATGCAGTTCCCTGAGGATGCTCCTGAGATCAGGATCCTTCTCGCCGACCAGGCCGAGGACATCCTTGATGTGAATGAGCCCGATGCTGTCATCGAGCTGATGCTTGACCAGCGGAAAGCGAGTGTGTTGGGAGTTTTTCGCGGTGGCAAGGTTGTGGGCAAAGTCTTTGCCCAGATCAAGCGAGATCACTTCGTTGCGTGGGGTCATGATATCGCGTATCACCAGATCATTGAGGTCCAGCGCGTTGAGAGCGATATCCTTTTCCGTGTCGGTCATCTCATCGGTGCCGATGCCGGTGCCAGCCTCCGCCATGATGACCCTGAGCTCGTCTGCGGTGTGGACGAGCTCATGCTCACAGATCGGATCGGTTTTGAAAAGAACCTTGAGCAGCCAGTTGGCGGTACCGTTGAGGACGTAGATGGCCGGCTTGAAGAGAACGTAGAAGAAATGCAGTGGGCGACTGATTGCCAGGGTGACCGGCAAGGACTTGCGAATCGCGAGGGATTTCGGTGTGAGTTCGCCAAGAACGATGTGCAGGAAAGTGGTGATCGCGAAGGCGATCGCCAGCGAGATGTTGCCTATCCAGTGTTCGGGGAAATTCGGCCAGATCTTGAACAGTAAGGGCGAGAGGACACGCGCCACGTAAGGTTCCCCAAGGAAGCCGAGCGCGAGCGAGGCCAGCGTGATGCCGAGTTGAGTGGCAGAGAGGTAGGCGTCAAGCTGATGGGTGACTTTCTTGGCAAAACGCGCGCCTTTCGTGCCTTCACCGATTTCTGTATCGAGCTGACTGCTGCGGACCTTTACGATGGCGAATTCTGAAGCAACGAAGAAGCCGTTGAGGAAAACGAAGAAGAGAATGACGGCAAAGTTCCAGATGACCGATCCTATGGATTCCCACTCCCGGGGAAGGTGCGATTCCGTTGTGAATGAAGCAAGGATCAGGAGGCTACTGGAAGGGTCGTCCATCGGGTTGATCGGTAACGGCGGTCACGCAGTCGCGGCAGGCAAGGCTGGAAGAATGATCGTTGCGGGAGGTTGGTGGATAAGAGAGAACAGAATGGTCAACGTTTCTCGTAAACTCCATGGTCTCTTCTTTCGAGAACCGTGAAGCCGGCTTTCTTTGCGTCGCTGAGGGAAACCGGTTTGGTGACGCGAGGCGAATTGACGGTGGAGATCAGCTTTTCGACTGGTGTGCGGCAGAGCGGACAACATTCCAGTGGCGGTCGGCTCATCGGTCTGAACAAGTCAAAGCCATTGCTGCAGCGGTGGCATCCGGTTTCTCCCTTGACCGCTTTGTAGTGGTAGATCGGCATCGAATGCAGAAAGTGTACAGCTTTTGGGCTCTTGGTGCAACATTACCCCATGCAATTTGGGAGCGCGACCTGTGAACATCCCGCTACGGAGAATGGTGCCATTAGAACGCCCTTCCTGGGCGGGCACACACGGAATATTTGTCCGTCGATCGGAGTACGGATCTCGAACTGTGGCCGCAGGCAGACCAGAATTCTCACCAGCTCGACTTAGTGACTCCGGGAATGAGTCCCTGCGAGGCATACTCTCTGAAGGCAATCCTCGAGAGTTTGAAGCGGCGAATGAAAGCCCGGCGTCGTCCGGTTGCCGTGCAACGATTAACCAATCGGGTGGGGCTTGCGTCCCGGGGGAGCATAGAAAGAGCTTCGTAATCCTTCTCGGCCTTGAGCTTCTCACGAAGCTTGGCGTACTTGGCTACGGTTTTTGCTTTGCGCTTGTTGCGTTCTATCCAGGACTTTTTTGCCATGACTGTATCAGTGGGCGTGATAGTCGCGTAGCCTGCGAATTCTTCAAGAAGAAAAAACGCTGTTTTCAATGTTCATTTTTTCTGGCAAAAGCCGGGGTGAGGTGGCAAAGGAAGAACGCAATGTTCGCAGGACTCTTATACGTAGTAATTTTTATCGCTCTTGGGTTGATCTGTTTCGCTTTTCTCAAAAAGACTTGACGGGGTCGCCGCCAGGGAGTGAGAAACGTTTGGCGCGAAGCTGCAAAGCCGATGTGCGGTGGGCTGATCGAATGGTTTGCATTAATTGGCTCTCGGAAGTGAAAGCGGATGCCTTTGCGGGTATACATTGAAACGCATGATAATCAGCTGTCCGGACATACAAGAAATCTGCCAGCCATGAAGGCCACCTGGTAATTTCGGAACTGACCAGCCCTACATGCCGAGACGAGACGAGCGCAAAATGTTGACGATTTGCAGGAGGAAGAAAAATCATGCCAAGAATTGAAAAAGACTCGATGGGCGAGATGTCCGTCCCTGACGATGCCCTCTACGGGGCGAGCACCCAGCGTGCGGTTCTGAATTTTCCGGTCAGTGGCATTCCCCTGGATGCGCGCATGATTCGTGCATTCGGGATCGTGAAGTGGGCTGCGGCAAAGACCAACGCAGAGCTCGGTGAGCTGGATGAGAACAAGGCCGAGCTGATCTGCGCGGCGGCGGAGGAAATTATTGCCGGCAAGCTGGATGCGCATTTCCCGGTGGATGTCTATCAGACAGGATCCGGAACAAGCACGAACATGAACCTCAATGAGGTGATCTCCAATCGCTGTTGTCAGCTTGCCGGCAGGGAGATCGGGGCCAAGGATCCGGTGCATCCGAATGATCACTGCAATATGGGGCAGTCATCCAACGACACCTTTCCAGCCGCCATGCATATTGCGGTAGGTGAGGCCTTGAAGAATGACCTGGTTCCGGCGCTCGAGTCATTGGCCGGGGCATTGGAAGCCAAAGCCGAGGCTTTCTGGGATGTGCTCAAAATCGGGCGGACGCATCTCATGGATGCCACCCCGGTGCGTCTTGGTCAGGAATTCCGCGGCTATGCGCGCCAGGCTGAACTGTCGGTGAGCCGGGCACACAAGGCGCTCAAGGCGATCCTTGAGCTTCCTCTTGGCGGCACGGCCGTCGGCACGGGATTGAACTGCCGGGAGGATTTCCCCCCATTGGCGATCGCTCGAATCGCCGAATACACAGGCATCGAGTTCGTCGAGGCGAAGGATCACTTCGAGGCACAGGCCGCCAAGGATGGTCTGTGCGAGGCGAGCGGGCAGTTGAAAACCATCGCGGTTGCGCTGTTTAAGATCGCCAATGATATCCGCTGGCTTGGTTCGGGCCCGCGCTGCGGGATCGGGGAGGTGGTACTGCCGGCGACCCAGCCCGGTTCCTCTATCATGCCGGGAAAGGTCAATCCGGTAATGTCTGAGGCGACCATGCAGGTTTGTGCCCGGGTGATCGGCAACGATGCAACCGTAACCTGGTGCGTCGCCAACGGGAATTTCGAACTCAATGTGATGATGCCGGCGATGGTGCAGTCGGTTCTCGAGTCGATTCGCCTGTTGACCAACGTTTCTGTCGTTTTGCGCGAGCGCTGTATTGATG
>JBDQJG010000107.1:0-10866 GCA_040263955.1 Verrucomicrobiales bacterium | reverse complement strand
CGCGCTCAGTACACGGCAGGTTCGGTCGATGGCATTGATCGCCCCGGCTACCGGGAAGAGGAACGCATCAACCCGCAATCGGCTACTGAAACCTACGTTGCCATTCGGCTTTTCATCGATACCTGGCGCTGGGACGGCGTTCCCTTCTACATGCGCGTCGGCAAGCGTCTACCCAAGAAAGCCACCGAAATTTCCATTCATTTCAAAGAAACCCCGCAGATGCCCTTCGATACGCGTTCACTGCTGGCCAGTAAGAATGTGCTGGTCATTCGCATCCAGCCTGATGAGGGAATTTCCCTGCGCATGCTGGCCAAGGTGCCCGGCACGTCGCCACGCATCGAACCGGTGAAAATGGACTTTCACTACAGCACCAGCTTCGGCAAAGCCAGCCCGGAAGCTTACGAGCGACTACTGCTCGACGCCATGTCAGGAGATGCCACCCTGTTCGCGCGCCGCGACGAGGTGGAGCACGCCTGGGCCTTCATTGACAAGCTGGAAACCGCCTGGCACGGCAACCACGACAACCACCCACCGATGGCAACCTATCCCGCCGGCTCATGGGGACCGAGAGAAGCCGATCAGTTGCTTGAAGAGGACGGGCGTGTCTGGCGCAGGCTCTGAAGAGAAACCGGCTGGTCCGGACATCGATTGGATTATCCTTCGATGATGCGCCGGCTAATCTGCCTCGTCCAGCTTGCCGACATTGCCGTGGCGGATGTCATGCGAGCTTTCCATGAACACGGCTTCCTCGCCGATATTGACAGCATGGTCTCCAACACGCTCGAGACAGCGAATGATGAAGATGGCATGTAGATAGTCTTTCACCGCCTCGCTATCGCCGGCCATCGCCGCAGTCATGTGCTTGACCAGCTTGCGGTGAGCGGCATCCAGTTCGTCGTCTCGCTTGCCGATTGAAACCGCCAGCTCGATGTCTCCCTCCGTGTAGGCGCGCAGCGCATCAGCCAGCTGGAGACGCGCCTGATCATAGATGGGCTCGATCAGGTGAAGATCGTCCAACTCGTTGTGCTTGTTCATCTTGCGGCCACGACGCGCGATGCTTTCAGCTTCATCCGAGATCCGCTCGAGATTGCCGGCAATCTTCATGGCAGTGAGTACCTTGCGCAGATCGATAGCGACGGGCTGGTAGCGCAACATGATTTCCATGCCCTGCTGGTCGATACTCATTTCCAGGTCATTGACTTCATCCTCCTCGGCAATCGCCGAGTTACAGAGATCCGTCTTCCGCTCAACACAGCCTCGGACCGCGATCTCGAGATTGCGTTGCGCCATGCTCCCCATGGTCAATACGCTCTTGCGCAATTCCTCCAAGGCGGTTTCAAAACTATCGAGAATATGTGCCATTTTCTTGGTTGTATCTGCTTACACGATCACGACGACAATGCTTCCGCAAAAAAGCAACCCACCACCTGCCGGCGGTCGATTGCAGTCGGCAAATGAGCTGATTTCACGGGAATCAACCGAACTTTCCGGTAACATAATCCTCGGTTTTTTTGTTTTCCGGGCGGGTGAAAATCTTCATCGTCTCACCTTCCTCGACCAACTTGCCGAGATAAAAAAATGCCGTGCGATCTGAAATCCGCGTAGCCTGCTGCATGTTGTGGGTCACGATCACGATGGTGTAATCACTGCGCAGGTCGTGAATGAGTTCCTCAACCTTGGCCGTGGCAATCGGATCGAGAGCAGAGCATGGTTCATCCATCAAAATGATCTGCGGATCGACGGCGATAGTACGCGCAATACACAGGCGTTGCTGTTGGCCTCCTGAGAGTGAGAGAGCACTGTCATGCAGGCGATCCTTGGTCTCCTCCCAGAGCGCCGCTCTCCTGAGGCTTCGTTCAACCGCTTCCGCCAACACACTTCTACCGGACACCCCGCCGATTCGCAGTCCGTAGGCAACATTCTCGAAAATCGAGATGGGAAATGGGTTGTACTTCTGAAAAACCATGCCGATGTGCTTCCGCAAGGCGATGACATCGACATCATGACCGAGAATCTCCTCGCCATGTACCCGAATCGTCCCACGCCGCACCTCGGCACCGGGAACAAGATCGTTCATCCGATTCATACAGCGCAGCAGTGTTGACTTGCCGCAACCTGAGGGGCCTATGAGTGCCGTCACCCGATGCGCTGCGATATCGAGACTCACATCCCGTAAGACCAGTTCCTTGGCATACGCGAAATCGAAATCGCGAACCTCGATTGCTGTCTGCAAATCAAGGGCACGCGCTTGCGAGGGCAGCGGATCGTTGGCTGTGACAATTTCCTCTCGTGCTTCAAGCATAAGCGTTTGTCCGTGTAAACTCATCACCCGAGAACCCATCATTGAATCTGAAATCGCACCCCGAGTATCCTGCTGACCTGGTGCGATATCGGGCACAGCGACATCCATACTTCAGCAACGTATCAGAAGAAAATCGACCCCGGTGAACATTCTGTGACACGCACCGATTCGCCGTCGGATGGCACCCGCTCACCGCAGCCCCCATCACGCGAATCCGTGCGACCACCACCGCATGATCAACACTACGGAGCAGTGCCGTGATCGCCGTACACCAGGCCGAAAAGACAAAAGTGAGCCCGCCCCTGAAGCAGAGGCCCGACTGCAAAAGATTTGTCTCACGCTTTTTGATCATTCAGCTGAACAAGCCGGAAATGTAGGCTCTGGTTCGGTCCTCTGTCGGATGCTGGAACAGGCTCATCGTCCGATCGTATTCAATGAGTTCTCCCATGTAAAGAAATGCCGTCCAATCAGAGACCCGAGTCGCCTGGTTCATATTGTGCGTCACGATGACGATCGTGTAGTCTTCTTTCAGTTCGTTGATGAGTTGCTCAACGCGCAGAGTGGAACCCGGGTCAAGTGCCGCGCAAGGCTCATCCATGAGCAGAATCTCCGGCTTGTTGGCAATCGCCCGCGCGATGCAAAGCCTTTGCTGCTGCCCACCGGACAAACTGAGGGCGCTGTCATGCATCCGGTCCTTCACCTCATCCCAGAGTGCTGCCCCCCGCAGGCTGCTCTCGACAACCTCATCGATTTCCAACCGGCCTCTCGGGCGTGTATCAACCCGGATCCCGAAGGCGACATTCTCATAAATTGACTTGGGAAACGGGTTGTACTTCTGGAAGACCATGCCCACCTTTTTCCGCAACTGCGTGGGATCCACGTCCGGATCGTGAATATCCTTTCCGAGAACCCGGATATGACCGTTGCAGATTCTCGCTGACGGCACCAGGTCACTGAGACGATTGAAGGTGTGCAACAACGTCGACTTCCCGCACCCGGAGGGGCCGATGAAGGCGGTGACCTGCCGAGGCCGGATCTTCATGTCGATTCCGCTGAGCACCTGCTTCTCACCATAAGCAAAATCGAGATGTTCCACCTCGATGGCGGGCCGTTGGTCATTGTTGCTGCTCATGGCATGAAACGGAAAAAGGCAAAAACAAGCGCGCTCACCTGCCTACCAGTGCAACCTGCGCCGGATTCTGGCCCGCAGCCAGATTGAGAGCGCGGCGAAAAAGAACACCAGGGCCATGAAAACGAAGACACTGCCATACTGCATATCCTTGTTGTATTCGGATTGGGGTATCTTGGCGGCAACCGTATAAATGTGATAGGGAAGCGCCTGCACGGACTGGAAGAAGAAATCGAGGAAGCGCCCTGCCCAGCTCGAATCGGGGTCCTGTCCGATCCACGGCAGCTTGTCCTTGTGCGCCACCGCTGCCGTGAACATGATGGGAGCCGTCTCACCAGCAACACGGGTGATTCCCAGAATCGATGCGGTCAGCATGCCGGGAAAGGCATACGGCAGCACCGACTTGCGAATAGTCTGCCAGCGCGTCGCTCCGAGCGCCAACGATGCTTCGCGGAAACCCTGTGGCACCGCCCGCAGCGACTCCTCGGCCGCGGTAATGATGACCGGCAAAATCATGATGGCCAATGTGCAGCCACCCGCGAGCATACAGGCTCCCCACCCCTCGAAACTGACCGCCGCCCCGGTCAATGGAATCGGCACGGAAAACAGTGAGCGATCAGCGATCTGATCCACAGGCACGAGGTTCGGGGCAGCCAGGCAGAACAACCCGAGACCGAAAAGCCCGAACACGATCGACGGCACCCCGGCAAGATTCAAAATGGCCAATCGGACCGTCGACATGAACCGACCCTTACTGGAGTACTCACTCAGGTAGATCGCCGAAGCAATGCCCACCGAGAGGGATATCGCCATGCAAATGGCAATCAACAGGGCAGTACCCACCAACGGCCCGAGAATCCCTCCCCCGGAATACGAGTAGGAATCAACGATCGAGAATCGCCGCCCTGGGTTGGCTGACCGCATCTCCTCGAAGCGCGTAGCCGACAGCTTGCGCACCTCGCCCTGATCATCCTCATAAACCACCAGGGTTTCAGGCAAGCGCGTGAAGAAGTCGGTATTGATAAACGGTGCCTCAGCCTGGAAAATCACCGGTGCCCCGCGCATCACCACCCCGAGAAAAATGCTGAGGGCACAGGCAAGGATGGCGTAAGTGAGCAACCGGAAGGCCAACGTCAGAACGCGCTCCCGCGAAGCTCGCCGGTCCTCCTGGCGCGGCGGAGCGGCGAATGGGTTGCCGGTTTCTTGTTGATGATTTGCCATGATTACCGTGCCTCCTTTGATAGCTCTTCTCAGGTTCCGTGGCGCTGAAACCTGCGCAGCACGATCTGGGCTCCCCAATTGACGGCCAGGGAAATGGAAAAAAGCACCAGCCCGACCATGAACAAGGCCCTCCAGTGAAGCGAACCGCGATCCACTTCGCCGGTCTCCTGGGCGATGATACCGGTCATGGTATGCGCAGCTTCTCCAACTACCCCGATTCCCTTGCTGAAATCAGGAATCTGGATTTTGCCACCGGCTACCAGCAATACCACCATCGTCTCCCCGATAATGCGGCCGAAGCCGAGGAGGATGGCGGCGATGATGCCCGAGAGCGCCGTCGGAACAATAATGCGCAAGATGGTCTGCATCCTTGTGGCACCGAGGGCGAGAGCGCCCGATGTATAGGCCCTTGGAACATTGTTCAAGGCGTCCTCGCAGAGCGTGAAGATGGTGGGCACCGCCATGAACGCCAACAGCAACCCGGCATTGATAATATTGAGCCGCTCCTGCAAGGGAAAACCCGGCACCCACGCGAGCCATGGCAACTGGCTCACATCCCGCAGCAGGGTCCCAAGCACCATAATCCCGAAAAACCCGAGCACTACCGAGGGGATTGCCTGGATGAATTCGATCGCCGGCTTGATCAGGTTCTGTTCCCTCGCGGAAGCCACCTGGTTGACGTAGATGGCTGCCCCCAACGCGAACGGAACGGAAACCACCAACGCAATGAGTGAAATGAGCAGTGATCCGGTAAACAGCGGCAGCAAGCCGTAGAAATCGTGCCACGAGGAATTCGTAATCCAGTCCTTGCCCACCAGGAAGGCAAAGAAAGACCTGCTCCAGGAATAAGGTTTGTCATGCCGCCACGCCTTGGCCCGCGCGACGGCGCGCTCGAGGGAGTCGAAGTAATCGGGTAACCCTGCTCGAAAGCGGGCGAGATTCTGCCGGCCAGAGGGGTCGGTGAGCTCGGTCGCCTCAGGCAGAGCGCGCACCGCCGCTTCGATCTCGGTCCGTAATACCGCCACCGAAGCCTCGAAATCAGCAACCGCCGAATAGTATTTCTCCGCCCCTGCATCATAGTCCGGCTCCTCGACGACCACGGCTTCCGCCTGCGCAAGCTTGCGCGCCCGCTCCTCAGGGTCTTCGGTCGCCTCAGCGCCGGCCAGCAATGCCGCCTTGCGCTTTGGTGCCGACTCCGCTGCAATCGCCTGCCTCTTGAGCTCCGAAGCCGCTTCCCGCAGGGGTGCGATGAACGTTTTCATCGGCTTGATGGCATCACGGAAGTTCCCACTGGCGTTTTTAAAACCAGCCAGTTGAGGAATCCGCTCAGCTTTTCTGGTGCGCACCGTCTGCTCCAGTTCCGCAACCCATGGATGCGTGCCGACCTGCCCATCGAACTCTCCCCGCACCATCTCACTCACGGCTTGTCGGTCAGCACCCTCGAGTTGCTGCCCCTCCCACACCTCCTGACCGGCGAGTGCCTCTTCCATGCCCTCGACAACACGCGCCTCGATAACGACGATACGTGCCTCGATAGCGGCTATCATCGCCCGATGGCCGGAAAGCTCTGCCTCTGATAAAGCCCGCTTCGCGGGTTCAAGCACACCACCAGCCAGATCCTGCTCGGTATCCGCGAGATCCTCGCGCACTTCCTCCAGCTCTGCGGCCAGCTTCCTGAGGCGGCCTGATGGCCCCCGCAGGGCTGCCTTCACTCTCTGCAACACTGCCCGACTGGCGAACAGCTTCGCCTGCTCCTCCTTCGAGCTACTGTTCAACTCCGCGTAGTAACTGATGTTGAGCGAGCTGCCCAGCCTGGTATGGCCATCGACAGCGACATTGAGAATATCGACAAACTCCTGCCCGCTCTGCCGCCACTTGGTGAGCCCCCGGTGATGGTCCGGCAAAAAACCCGCCGCTTCCTTGAAAAGGAAGACGCATATCAAAAGCAGAATGAAAATAGCCAGCGAGGCATTGCCCCCGAAAAAATAATGAATCAAGTCCGCGCGGGTCAGGCCGAGAAAGCCCCGGCTCTCTGCGACAAACCTTCCACTCACCCGCTTGTTTTTGTCTTTTTGCTCCGACACGATTTGCATCTCGCTGGCTTGTTTCTCGATGCTGGAATCCCGGACAAATCAGTCGCACCCATCAACGACCTGACCGCCGGGAGAGGACACCTCAGCCCTTAGCACTCTTGAAAAATTTCGCCAGCAATAGTCTTGCAACTACAACCCCCGCATCCACAAATCAGCGGATGCGGGGCTGGGGCACTCACACAAAGCGTCACCGCTGGTCGCTCCTACTTGAGGGGGATAAATCCGACGCGCTCGACGACCTTGCCGGCCTTCGCATCGGAGGTAGCCCACGCGAGGAACTTGCCGGCCTCGCCCTCAGGCTGCCCGACACTGTAGTAATAGAGCTTCCGCGCAACCGGGTAGTCAGCCACTCTGGCTGGATCCACCTCGTTGCCGTCGACCGAGACACACTTGATCCCCTCCGCCTTGGTGTAGGCGAGCCCGACGTATCCGATGCCGTTGGGGTTGGTGCCGACCTCCTGGGCGATCTGCTCATTGCCAGCCATCTTCTGGGTATTGGACCCGTAGTCTCGCTTACTCATGGCCAACTCCTGGAAGGTCTTGTAAGTTCCCGACGAGGTATTCCGCGTGTAGGCCGAGATCTCACCGGCAGGACCACCGACCTCCGACCAGTCGGTGATGTCACCCGTAAAAATTCCCTCGATCTGCTCGAGGGTCAGGTCGTCGACGGGGCAGGCCTCATTGACGATCACGGCGATCATATCCCACGCAGCCACATGCTGGACAAGGTCCATGCCCGCAGCGGTGAACTTATCGGCCTCCTCGTCCTTGTGGGTGCGGCTGGACATCCCAAGTTCCGAAGTGCCGGCAAGAAGATTCGTGAAGCATGTGGAAGAACCCTCGGCCGTGATTTCGAATGACACCTCATTCCCTGCTTCCTTGTAGGCCTCTGCCAACTGGGGCACCAGTTTAGCTCCGAGCGTATCGGATCCCTTGATCACCAATTTGTATTCCGCACCGGCAACCCCGGGAATGAAAGCCATGACGAGCGCAGCTGTACGGAGAAGATTACTTCTTTTCATGTTGTTGTTATCTTTTTGTTGGTAGTTGTTTTGATGCACCTGCATTTCGGGTGCGCGCCATCTCTCGACCAGCAAGTATTGAAAACAAATCAGTGACGCGTCACATTTCTGTCACAGAATGCACCCTGGCCTCTTCCGACAAGGTGCCGAAACTGTCACACTTTCCGGCGTTCCAGAATCCTGATTCCCTATCATTTTCTCTGCATGATGCCTGCCATCCTTATTGTCGATGACGAAACCGATATCCTCGATCTGGTTGCGATGAATCTCGAGCGCAGGGATTTTGAGACCCTTCGGGCCACCGACGGAATCATGGCGATCGAAATTGCACGAGCCAAGCGTCCCGACCTCATCGTGCTCGACATCATGCTGCCTGGCCTCGACGGCTTCAAGGTTTTCAAAAGCCTGCGTCAAGACTCCCGCACTCACGGCATTCCAGTGATCCTGCTCAGTGCGAGAGCAGAGCAAGGCGATAAAATCAAGGGCCTCGAGCTGGGCGTCGACGACTACGTCACCAAGCCGTTCAGTCCGAAAGAACTTGTCCTGCGGATCGAGGCCGTCCTGCGGCGCAGTCAACGCGTGAACACCTGCAATGAAATCGACGTCACGCCGCTGCGTATCGACATCAAAAACCAAAGGCTCTATGTCGATGACGAGTCGATTCCCCTGACCTCCACGGAGCTGAAGCTTCTGAACTCGCTGGCAGAGCGCAGAGGCGTTACCCAGAGCCGCGATGACCTGCTCAGTGAAGTCTGGGGCTACTCGGACGACGTCTACACCCGGACCCTGGATACCCACATCAAGCGCCTGCGTGAAAAACTCGGAAGGCACCACGAACTCATTGAGACGGTGCGTGGTCACGGTTACCGCTTCCGGCGCGAGGATGAGCGACCGAACACCGGCAGCGCGCCTGCCCCATAGACCTGACATGATCGAAGATCCGATTGCGCCTGCTCTCGCCGCCGTCGCCGGACTGGCAGCCGGATTTGTGCTGGGCAACCTGCGCATACGGCGGAAGATCGCCGGGCGGCTCACTGCTCATCCTGATTCCGAGAAGGAAAAATCGCTGACCTCTGAAGAAATACTCTCTGCCAGGACATCTCTCTCGCTTGCAGCCGCTCCACATCGCCATCAGCGCCCCGCTCAAATCTCTGATGCCACTTCCAGCGACGCACAAGCTGCGAGCCTGCTTGACCACGTTCCTTTCGGCCTCCTGCTGATCGACCAAGCCGGCACTGTGGTCTACCGAAACCGAGGCCTCGACGCACTCTTTCCCCTGCAACCCGCTGCCACCGGAATTTCCCTCATCGAGACCTTCCGCGATCATCGCTTCGGCAAAGTAATCAAGCGGGCACTGTCGGAGAACCGCCCGACCGCCGGAGACATCCCGCTCGAAGATACCTCAGGCAATTCGCAGCTTCCCGCGCCACGGATTCTGCGCGTGGAGGCCTCTCCACTACCGTCCGCATCACCCGGCATCTGCTGGGCCTTGATCCGTGACGTCACCGATCAGGTCCTGACCGAACAGATCAGAAAAGACTTTATCGCCAATGCCTCCCATGAAATCCGCACTCCCCTCACCCTGATCAACGGATATATCGAGACATTACAGGACGGACTTCTCCAAGAACCGGAAACAGCTCAGCGATGTCTCGATGTCATGGCAAGGCATGGCGAGCGCCTTGCCCGACTGGTCGGGGACATGCTTGCCATCTCACGGCTGGAGGATGCGGCGCAGGCGCTCAATGTCGAGACGTTCGACTTCTCGGTCTGCGCCAATGAGGTCATCAACAATCTGAGCAGTCTCATTGCCGAGCACAACGCGGGGGTCGAAGTCGATACACCTGAAGGCACTCAATCGCTCATCATCGGCGACCGCTTCTACTGGGACCAGATTCTCCTTAATCTCGTGGAAAATGCCCTCAAGGAAAACCCCGGTGGCGGGATCAAGATCCGTATCGGAATTCGGCCGCAAGACGGTGGTCACAGGATCTGGGTCTCGGACTCCGGCAGGGGTATCCCGCGAGCCGACCTTCCCTTCATCTTCAAGCGCTTCTACCGAGGCGCCAAGCACCACGCACAAAACGAAATCGCCGGCACCGGGCTCGGTCTCTCCATCGTCAAACGGGCAGTGGAGGCACACGGCGGCAGCATCACCGTGGCGAGCACACCCGGACAGGAAACACGTTTCACCATTCTGCTGCCTGCACTCAACGACAACGATGCCGGCAAGCGAGACCCCTTACCGAGCCGCGGCTGACTCGGTGCGCCGCGCCGCAAAGCTCGACATTGCCCTTTGCGCCCAGCGATGATCAGTTAGGCTTACTCTTTCCATGCCTGACTCCTCCATCACCATCCCCGTGCGCATCACCGGCCGCGAATACAACGCCGTCGTCGGCGAGGGAATCCTGGCGACCCTCGGAGCATGCGCAGCCGAACGCATCCCCACCGGCCGCTGCGCGGTCCTCACCGACTCCAACGTCGGGCCGCTCTATGCCGATGCCGCCGAGTCGAGTCTCCGGGAAGCGGGCTTCGAGCCCACGCGCATCACCGTCGACGCTGGCGAGCACAGCAAGTCGATGGCGACCGCCGAGGACTGCTGCCGGCAGATGATGCGCGCCGGCCTCGATCGTGGCAGCTCGGTAGTGGCCCTCGGAGGCGGCGTGATCGGCGACCTGGCCGGCTTTATTGCCGCCATCTTTTACCGGGGCATCCCGCTCATCCAGGTGCCCACCAGCGTTGTCGCCCAGGTCGACAGCTCGGTGGGCGGTAAGACCGGAGTCAACACCCCCGAGGGCAAGAATCTCATCGGCGTCTTTCACCAACCTCGGCTGGTGCTCGCCGATGTGACCACGCTCCAGAGTCTCTCCGACCGCGACTACAACGAGGGATTCGCAGAAATCATCAAGCACGCCGCCATCCGCGATGCAGCCATGTTCGATCTGATTGAGGCGGCACGCGGATCACGGGAGAACCTCACCCCCCTCGTGGCCCGCAACATCGCCATCAAGGCGCGGATCGTCGAGGAAGACGAGCACGAGACCAGCGGCACCCGCGCCCTGCTCAACTTCGGCCACACGATCGGTCACGGCATCGAGG
>JBDQJG010000106.1:0-10915 GCA_040263955.1 Verrucomicrobiales bacterium | reverse complement strand
GAGCAACTCCACCAGAACCGCGACCTGAGACATACCACGGACTTCCGCGATGTGATCGGAGATGCTGTATCAAAGCACCTTGGAAACAGTGCAATGAATTATCTGCTTCCCGGGCACCGCTATCACCCCACCGATTTGCTAGGTTGAAAGATGACAAAAAGCCGGGCACCATACTTTTCGCTTGTACACCCCTCACAGCATGTCTTCCGATTCACCAGATCCCGGCCAGCCGGACGTGTCGACGGCTGCTGCACCAAGGCTTCGCAAGCGAACGAACATTGTCAGCGCCCTCATCGTGGCAGCTATCCTGCTTGCCACACTTATCACGTGGCGCGCAGTCAGCGAGCTTGAGCGTCATCAACTCCGCCTCAAACTGGAAATTCAGTCCGATCGACTCAACCAAATTGTTCAAGCCACCTTTGATGAGGCTATTTTCAACACGCGATCGATCGCCGCTTTCTTCAACGCCTCCAATGAAGTAACGCGCGAAGAGTTCTCCTCCTACTGCAGTCACCTGCTGGAGCAGGGACCGATGATACATGCGCTGGAATGGATCCCACGCGTCGAACACGGACAACGCACAGCAATCGAAACCGCCGCACGACAACAGGGTTTCGACTCGTTTCATTTCAAGGCGTGGACCGAAACCGGTACGATCATCAGTCCGGAGAAAGAGACGTATTTTCCGGTTTATTTCATTGAACCTTTGGCCAGCAACGAAGGTGCGCTCGGCTTCGATCTCGCGTCCAGTCCCACTCGCCTCGAAGCCCTCAATCGCGCTCTCGAGACAAAGCAGGCCGCCGTCACCGCCCCTATCGAACTCGTTCAGGACGAAGGTCATCAAGCGGGCATTCTGGTCTTTTACCCGATCTATGGCGCAAACGAGGACTTGAAGGGATTTGCTCTCGGCGTGTTCCGAGTCGGCGAACTGATCAAAAACGTCATTGATCAAGCAGGGCAGACGGAAATCGCGAGCGCATTCTTCGATCTCTCCGCCACCGGCGAAAGAACGCTGCTCTACCAACATCCCCAACTCAGCGGCGGGAGCGACAACAGCTCGGACACTCGGAATACCGTTCATAGCCTGATCCGTATCGATGTTGCCGGTAGAACCTGGGAACTCGCATGCAGTCCCACCGCAGCCTTTTATGCCAACCACCGCAGCCACTATCCGGAAATCGTGCTTATCGGCGCGACCCTGCTCTGCCTGCTGGTGACCATCTATCTGCGCTCACGAATACGAACGGAACTCATTCTCTCGGCCCGTGTCGAGGAGCGAACACGTGAACTGGCCAAAGCGCGTGATGCGGCAAATGCCGCCAATGAGGGCAAAGGTAGATTTCTAGCCAATGTCAGCCATGAAATCCGCTCGCCGCTTACCGGTATCATCGGCGTGAACGAATTGCTTCTGCACACCCACCTGGATCCTCAACAACAGAAATACCAGCGCCTGCTGAAGCAAAGTGCCGAGTCTCTTCTCTCGATTCTCAATGACATCCTCGACTCTTCCAAGATCGAGGCTGGCAAGCTTGAACTCGTCTGTGAACCATTCGATCTGCGCAGCACCGTCGACGATATTATCAGTTTTCTTCAACCACAGGCTCTCGACCAGCAACTGGAGCTCGCATACGTCATCGCCGAGGACGTGCCACACACCGTGGGAGGAGACGCTTCCCGACTGCGTCAGATCCTGGTAAACCTCATCACCAATGCGCTCAAATTCACCAAGGCAGGCAGCATCGCGCTCGAGATCCATTGCACAGAACACGATGAGGCCCAAACGACCTTGCAATTCACCGTGATTGATACCGGATTCGGAATACCCGAAGAGAAACTCAAAACAATCTTTCAGCCCTTCTCACAGGCCGACATGAAAGCAGCCGACAGCCGCTCCGGAACCGGACTCGGCCTTACGATCTGCCAACAACTCGTGGAACTCATGGAGGGACGCATCTGGGTGGAAAGCCGGGTCGGCAAAGGCAGTTCGTTTCACTTCACGGCCCGCTTCGAGAACGCGAAAGGCGATGACACGGCACAGAACCGGCTCCCGAATCACGCGGAGTCACCTGGCACAACGGATACCCGCCACATCGACAAAGCTGCCCAGTTTCTGCTGGTAGAGGACGGGCGAATCAACCAGATTGTTGCCGTTAAAATGCTTAAAAATCTCGGCTACAGCGTCTCCGTAGCCGGCAACGGCCGCGAGGCGCTGGAAAAAATTCAAACCGCTATGCCGGGAACCTTCGCGGCCATCCTGATGGATATGCAGATGCCCGAGATGGACGGCTTTGAACTCACCCGGGAAATCCGCAGTCGGGAAAACCAGGGCAAAGCTCACCTTCCGATCATTGCCATGACCGCTTACGCCATGAAAGGGGATCGCGAAAAATGCATGGCTGCCGGAATGGATGCCTACATCCGCAAGCCGATTCGCCATGAAGCCCTCGAGAAAGCCATCAAGAAAATTGGAATCGCAAACGCCTGATAAAAAACCTGCACGGCAAACCCCCGGGCTGGAAAAGGAAGACCCGACCATCTTCGATGAACAAGGTTTCCGCGCGTCCCTGGGCGATGCAGAACTGATGCGGACCGTTCTTCTTCTCTTTCCTGAAGAAATCGGGTTCCATGAGCGAGCAATCAGGCAGTCACTGGCGACAGGTGACGCGAAGCAAGTGCACGCCGCCACTCATGCCCTGGTTGGCATGATCGGTAACTACTGGGCTCCGCGCTGCTACCAACAGGCACGAGCACTTGACCATCTCGCTCGCGAAGCACGCCTCCCCGAAGCGGCGCAATCGTTCGATGCGTGTCTTCACGAAATGAAAAAGCTTGCTGCGATTCTTTCCCGTTTTGCACAGTCACTCGATCACTGACTCCCCGCGAGCGAAAACGATTTCAGCACAAAGACTGAAAGGAAATAGTCACACACATCCAATCTGCCCGTTTCCGCTTGTCTCGGAGGCTCCTCTTTCTATCTTAAAGTGCCGTGAGAATCCTTTTGACCACGCTATGTTTTTTCTCGCTAACCGCGCTCGCAAACGCGGAAAGTCTGCGTGAGAAAATCTCTCGTTTAGAGGGCGAGATCATGGGGCTTCTGGCTGAAAACAGAACTCTCCGGGAGCAACTTGAAAAAGTTCAGTCGACGTCGAATCGCGCGCCAGCCCCACCATCACCATCACCATCACCATCACGATCACCGGCAGGCGAACCAGCGACGCCCTCAGGCACGAAAACATTCAACAACAGTATCGGTCAAACCATGATCCATGTTCCCGCCGGGAGTTTCCGTATGGGTGACCTGACAGGCACCGGCAACAGCAACGAACGTCCGGTGCGAACACTGGAACTTTCAGACTACTACATGTCCGCGGCAGAGGTCACTCAGCAACAGTGGTATGCGGTGATGAAAGATCGTCCCAGCAAATTCAGCGGAGGTGACCTGCCTGTGGAAACCATTCGCTGGGATGAGGCGCTGGCCTTCTGCGAAAAATTAAATGATATCGAGCGACGCACGGGAAGACTCCCGAAAGGTTACATCTATACCCTGCCGACCGAAGCCCAATGGGAAAAAGCATGCCGCGCGGGCACCGAAGGAGATTATGCCGGCAACCTTGACTTGATGGCATGGCATATGACCAACTCCCGCTACAAGACCAACCCGGTTGCTACTCGGGCGCCGAATCCCTGGGGTTTTTACGATATGCACGGCAACGTCTGGGAATGGTGTCGCGACTTTTATCAAGACAGCCTCGAAGAACTGGCATCGAAAGATCCCTCGGGACCACGTACAGGAACCCGCAGAGTCATCCGCGGAGGTTCATGGGACAGCAGCACGACCGAAAATCTGCGTTCCGCCTGTCGCAGTACCAGCGACCCGGCAGGCAGAAGCGACGATCTCGGCATGCGCGTGGTCCTGACGAGAGAGGAAAGTTTTGAAAATAGTCTGCCTGCAGACACCGCGAAAACAGATGCAGAAACTTTTTCTAAAAGTTTCACCAACGGCATCAGTCAACAGATGATCTGGGTGCCACCCGGAACATTTCGCATGGGCGACCTGACGGGAACCGGCAACAGCAATGAATATCCCGTGCGCACGGTGGAACTCTCCGGATACCACCTGAGCGCCACTGAAGTCACCCAACGACAGTGGAAAACCATCATCGGCAACAACCCCAGTAAGTACCAGGATGATAACCTGCCGGTCGAGCAGGTCAGCTGGACCGATGCCATGGAATTTTGCGAAAAACTCACCGCACTTGAAAAGGAAGCTGGAAGGCTGCCTCCCAATACAAAATACTTTCTGCCGACCGAGGCGCAGTGGGAAAATGCATGCCGTGCGGGCTCTGAAAGCATTCTTCCACAAGATCTTCCGGAGATCGCTTGGTACGATGTGAACTCATGGAACAGAACGAACCCCGTCGCCGCAAAACATCCCAATCAATGGGGATTCTACGACCTTCGAGGAAATGTTTCCGAATGGTGTTTCGATTACTACCGGGACAGCTATGCAGGCTTGAGCACGCGAGATCCCCAGGGACCGGACGAAACCAAATACCGCGCAGTCCGCGGGGGGTCTTGGGGCAGTGCCGTGGAACAGATCCTGCGCCCCTCATTTCGCAGTGCGGGCTATCCCTCGGGGCGCATCGCAAATGCCGGCTTCCGTGTGGCGCTGATTCAAACAAATGGCATTGAACAAATGGCCGCCTCCGCCGCGAAGGGTGCCGCTGCAGCCACCACCAGGACCTTCGAAAAGAATGCAACGTTCATCAATGGCATCGAACAGCAGATGATCTGGGTTTTCGGGGGAAGTTTCCGCATGGGAGATCTCATGGGCAACGGCAACAAGAACGAATACCCGATCCGCACGGTGGAACTCAGCGGTTATCACCTTTCTGCCACGGAAGTCACGCAGAACCAGTGGCAGGAAATCACCGGTAACAACCCGAGCTACTTCAAAGGTAAAACCCACCCGGTTGAGAAAATAAGCTGGGATGAGGCGATGGAATTCTGTAAACTTCTTACTTACTTTGAACGGAAGGCAGGGCGACTTCCTGTTGGTTATGTCTACTCACTTCCAAGCGAGGCGCAATGGGAGTATGCCTGTCGGGCCGGCACCGAGGGAGATTACGCCGGTGACATCGAGGCAATGGCATGGCATGAAACAAATTCTGACGGCAGTAGCCACCCGGTCGCAACCAAGCAACCCAATGCATGGAATTTTCATGACATGCATGGCAACGTTTCCGAATGGTGTCGCGACGTCTACCAGGACAGCTACGAGGGGCTCAACCAGCGTGATCCCGTGGCCGTGGACAGAGGCAGACACCCGGTTGTTCGCGGAGGTTCATGGGCCAGCACAACCCATCATTCTCTGCGGTCGGCATACCGCATGGTCGACCCACCATCCTACCGCCATACCATCGGCTTCCGGGTAGTGTTGATCAGGAAAGAAAATGCGAGATGATTTTGAGTCCGAGGGTTGCAGGAACAGACCCGCATCGGCCCACAAGCGAGTCTACGCTGACATGTCACCCTCCACCAGATTACTCTAAGTTCTGCCCGCGGTCGCACGTCTTTAACTCATACTCATAATATGGCAATTACGGGCGAAAGTTTGCTCGTCCATTCCCTCTCAGTTCTCTCAAGCAATCTTCATGAGCAAACTCATTGACCTCCTCAAGAAAGGCCTCGAGGCCAATCCGGGGGACTGGAACATCCGCAAGGGACTCATCGAGCAGTACATCCAGACCGGACAACCTGATGCACTGACCGAGGTCATTGAGAGGGCTCCGGAAATGTGCCGGGAGGAGGCGACCGTGCTGGAGATCGCTGGCAGACTTGCCGAGACAGACGATAGAGCTGCCACTGCCTTTGTAGACAAAGCCATCGATGCTTTCCCGAGCAATCCGATTCTGCATGGCATTGCCGCCAAACTGCGACTGGCAGCAGGAGACATGGCTGCGGCCCATGATCACTTCCAGGCAGCCCGAACCTTCAACCCCGGATTTTCTGATCCCGATCTTGATGCGGTGGCTCACCTGATGGCGGCAGCCAGCGACGCGCCACCGATCGCAACTGGCACGCCACCGACACTCGCGCCAGTCGAGCCGACAATCCTCGAGGCAGCCGCACCCGAATTCACTCCCGCCGAACCCGGGCCGGTCGAAACTGTCCCCCTTGAACCTGCCCCGATCCAGTATGCCGAGGTCGAGCCCGTGCCTCTCGAAGCCGAACCCGTCGAGACAACGGCATTCGTGGAGGAACAGGAAACCGAACCTTCACCCGAATCAGGAACCGATGAAGTTGCACCCGCCGCGGAGGCAGCATCTCCCGAAGAGCAGGCGCAAGAATCATTGGATCCCTCGACAGCGCCTGATGAATCATGGCAATCCGCGCAAAGTCAGAGTGAATTACCAGCCACTGATCTTAGCCAGACACAATCCGTCGCCGTGGTGGCAAGTCTCGAACCGACCCGGGTGCCGGCCGTTCCCATCCAGGGACTCACCGCACCAGAGCCGGTCGAACTCGCCTTCGAGGAGGTGGAACCTGCGGTCACTCTGAACTTCGTGCCCAGCGCGGAACTGGAATTGACCCGCCAGCATCTCAATGTGCTCGACCCAAGCGGGCTGGAAATGGACGCGGACCAGTTCGATTCAACCCCCGAAGAACTTGAGCCAACCACGGGAGCAGGCCTACTGGTGGCAGAACCGGCCCGCGCACCCGAGGCAGCCAGAAAAAACAATAGCCGGGAGAAACTCACCGCCATCCTCATCACGATCGCTGCGCACGTGGTGGTCTTCTTCCTCATCGGCCTGGTGATCGTGGCAATGCCGAAAGTGCTGCCTCCGGAAATCGTCGCATCGCCCGGTCCGGTCTCCACCGAGGAAGCCATCACGAAAAAGGAAGTCGTCCAGCAGACTCCCACCAAGCCTCCGGCACCTTCCGCAGCGTCCATCAACACGATCAGCACCTTCGGTGCATCCGCAGTCTCGGTTCCTGCCGTTGAATTCGAGGCCCCCGAAGAGACCGTCGATCTGGGTTCATCTTTCGGCAGTGGGCTTTCCTTTGGAACCGGCAGTATGGCCGCCGGAGGAGAAATCTCGTTCATGGGCAACTCCGGCTCCGGCTCACGGGTGGTGTTCGCCGTCGACTACTCGCTTTCGCTCGGCGGGTGGGGTGCAGGAAACAAACCCACGGATTTCAAGGAAATTCAAAAACAAGTGCGCGACGGGAAGCTGAGGGGCAACCAGAAGCATTGGCTGATGCGAGACGAGCTTTACACGGCGATCAAAAAGCTCCCACAGGGGACCCAGTACCAGATCGTGATGTTTTCGGCAGCGGCTTGGGCACACGATGCAATCACGCTCGAGGAGTTAAACGATGACAACATGTATAAGAACACCGGGAAACGTGAAGGAGATTATTTCCTTCAAATGATGAGGAAGCGCGATGAACTAAGTAAAGGGAATGCGGCGAAGGGGCTCGAGTTTCCCAGGTTCAAATACCTCACCGCCACACCCGAGAATATTGATAAGAGCTGCGAAATCGTGGCGAAGCTTCCGACATCGCTGGGAACGAACTGGGAGCACCCGATCCTGATGGCACTGAGCATCAAGCCGAAGCCCGACATCGTCTTCTTTATGACGGACGGCATGGTAAAAAACCCGAAGATTGCCCTTGAACTGATCCGTGAGGCGAACAACAAGGGAAAGCGAGCGGTCATCCACAGCACCGCTATGATGGAGCCAGGGGCCGCCGACGACATGGCAGCCCTCGCCTCCGAGAACGGTGGCAAGTTTACCATCGTTGAGGAGGACGGGAAAATCGTGAAGGGCGAGGACTTCTTCAAAAAGCGGAACTAGTAGAGGCGAAAGCGAGTCATGAACGTCGGTGGACAGCAAGGTAATCAGGCGATGAGGCGATTCCGCCATGAGTCGCATCCTTGCAAGGCGCGCTCGCGAAGGTAACGAATGCCGACCTCGACTGCCCCTTTTCCCTTTCCGCCCGCGCCGCCCGGCGCACAGCAGCAGCCATCCTGCGAGCAAAGCGGCCGCGGAGGGTTACGGCACGACGGCGGCATTGAACGCCGCGGTCACCGTGGTAAAGCGCTGCGCGAACGAACGGGTGCCCGCGAAGTCGCCGCCCGCATCCTGGTCACTCACCTCGCCGACGCTGATGGCCAACACGTAGAACTGGTTAGTAGTTACGCCGGTGGCACTCACCGTGAGCCCGTTGAGCTGACTACTCAGCGTATCGATGGCGTCCCTCGTATCGGGTGTCGATCTTGCCGGCGAGGGACAAGGCGGTGGGGCGACCAATGCGCAGCTGACCGCTGATCGAGGAGCGCATGCGGAAAAGCCTGCCCAAATTGGATTCTCAACCGCTCTTCATGCGCATTAGAGGGGGCAAAGCTCAGCTGTTGTCAGCAACCGCCACAATATTCTCCGCCGTCATACCGAGCTCTCGCATCACCACATCACCCGGCGCACTGATACCGAATCGGTCAATGGAAAGAATCGTTCCCGCCTCACCCACATACTTGTGCCAGAGGCACCCGACACCAGCCTCGATCGCCACCCTGCGCCTGCAGGAAGCCGGTAAAATCTCTTCACGGTAACTCTCAGGCTGCCTGTCAAATCGCTCCATGCAGGGTATCGAGACAACCCTCACCCCCGCTCCGAGCTCTTCCGCCGCCGCGACCGCATGCTGAACCTCTGAACCGGTGGCAATCAGGATCAGTTGCAGATCAGCGGTCTCGCGCCGCAGGATATAACCACCACGCAGAGTGCCTTCGCGGCGCTCCGCCGCGGAAGCCTCATTCATGTTCGGCACATTCTGCCTGGTCAGCATGAGTGCTGTCGGCCCCTCGATCCGTTGCAACGCGCCAACCCAGGCGCCGGCCGCCTCCTCCGCATCACAGGGGCGTATGACGTCGAGACCGGGAATCACCCGAAGCCCCGAGCATGTCTCGACCGGTTGGTGCGTCGGCCCATCCTCGCCGACCCCGACCGAATCATGCGTGAATATGTAAATAACGGGGAGGCGGGCGAGAGCGGCCAGCCGAATTGCCGGTCGCAGGTAATCGGCGAACACGGCAAACGTTGCACCCGAAGCCCGGAATACACCGTCATAGGCGATGCCGTTGAGAATTGCGCCCATGGCATGTTCCCGAATACCAAACCAGATATTCCTGCCGCCGAAGTCCTGCCTGCCCCAATCTGCTGCAGGCTTGATATAGTTCTTGGTGGATCCATACAGGTCCGCGCTTCCGGAGACCAGCATCGGAACCGCCTCGGCAGCATGCTGCATCACCTCACCCGCGGAAACACGAGTGGCTGCACAAAGATCCTCGGCCGACTCAGGGATCAGTGAAAAGAGATCACCTGGCACTTTCTTTGCCATGCCATCTTCCAGCAAGCTGGCGAGTTCCGCGTTGTCATCAGCCCACTCCTCGTAAGTCTGCAACCATGAGCGATACGCCTCTTCCCGCTCACGGTTGCGACCGGTAAAGTAGTCTCTCACCCCATCGGACACATAGAACGTCTCGTCGTCCGGCAGCCCCAAGCCGGCGCGCGCCTCATCGGCATACTTGGCACCACCCTCGCCGTGCCCGGCGGCAGTTCCTGCAACCTGGGGAATTCCCCGGCCGATCTCAGTCCGTGCTAGGATGAGCTTGGGCCGACCGTTGCGATTCGATTTTGCCTTGGTCAGTGCATCCTCGACAGCCGCCAAATCGTGCCCATCGATCGCGACCGCATCCCACCCCAACGCCTCAAACCGCGCCGCCGTATCCGCGCTCTGCGTGACCTCCGCCATGGCGTCGAGGGTCACATCATTGGAATCATAGATCACGATCAGGTTGTCCAGACCATTGTGACCGGCGAATGCGGCAGCCTCGGCCACGACCCCCTCCTGCATGCAGCCATCGCCGGCCAGCGCGATCACGTGATAATCAAAAATGGTGTGCGCCTCCGTATTGAAACGGGCGGCAGCCATCTTACCCGACATGGCATAACCAACGGCATTGCCGATCCCCTGGCCAAGCGGGCCAGTAGTTGCCTCCACGCCATCCGTTTCGCCGAATTCCGGATGTCCCGGCGTGATGCTGTGCAATTGCCGGAAGTTCCTCAAATCATCCCGCGAGACCTTGTAACCGGCAATGTGCAGCCAACCATAGAGGAACATGCTGCCATGCCCCGCAGAGAGAATGAACCGATCCCGGTTGATCCAGCGGGGCTGCGCCGGGTGACAACGCATCACCTCACCGAAAAGCACCGCACCCACTTCGGCAGCCCCAAGCGGCAGCCCAAGATGACCGGAACTGCAGGCATGCACCGCATCGATTGCCAGACCACGTGCCTGCGCCGCTGCTTCAGAAAGAATGCTGGTATTCATAGTATCGTATTCAATGCAGAAAAGTAAGAATGTGACAAAACGCAGTGCCGCTGGCAGCACCACAGACCACTGGACTACCCCCAGCAGGTGGATTACGCCGGGATTTACCCGCGCCTTTATCGAACTGAACAGCAATCACCGGCCCACCCTCCAAAATTTACCTCTGCTTTCAAGCTCGGAATCACCACGATCGACGATTCCCCCTATCGAATGCATTTTTTAGTGGCATCACCCCTTCCGTAGGGCTATCAACCACGCCCTGACTTCATCCTTTCAACCGGATGCAACCATGTCCAATTCGGATCACATTCTCAAGATCGGCCTTCCCAAGGGAAGCCTGCAAGCGCCGACACTCGATCTTTTCCAGAAGGCCGGGTTCAACATCCATGTGAGCTCGCGATCCTATCGCCCCTCCATCGACGACCGGGAGCTGGAGGGTAGGGTCATTCGGGCGCAGGAAATCGGGCGTTATGTAGACCACGGATTTCTCGACTGTGGCATAACCGGAAAAGACTGGGTG
>JBDQJG010000105.1:0-11178 GCA_040263955.1 Verrucomicrobiales bacterium | reverse complement strand
TGTGCAAGGCCGCCAGCCCGGGCTCTCATGCGTGCTGATGCGGGCGCGGCGGTGGCGATGACCGACTCTTTCTTTTTCAGGAATCGGTTGGCCACCTGGTCGTTACTCAGAAAGTTGAACGAGCTGCGCACGCGCGCCTCCTGCAGGGTTTTTTCAGCCTGGGTCGCCACCCCCAGGTCTGGCGTCTTCCTGGGTGCGGAGGAGGGTTGTGCGGCGGTCTGTTTCGGTAGTGGAATCGCCGGCGCCGGCTCCAATGGTGGAGGAGCCGCCTTTTTCGCGCTGGCGCCTTTGCTCCTGCCAGTCTCCGTGTGCGGTTCCGAGGGGGTGCAGGCCACGCTGGCGGCACGGTGGAGATCGGAAGCCGCCGGGCCGAGTGCCCTCAGTTCACGGGTGGCGTTGTTCAGTTCCTCGGGCTGCAGGTAGTGCTCGAGCGCCAGCGCCCGCAGTTCTCCGCCGGGCACCTGCGGGCTGGTCAACGCCTGCCCGACTGCCGCTTGTTCGAAATGCAACCGGATGTGCTGTGGGCGCTCCATCAGCAGTGGCGAAGGGGATAATGTCGCTCCAGGCTCCAGTGGGCTGTAACTACTGCTGAAGATTTCGTCCGCCGAGTGGAAGGCCCGGTAGTGGTGAGGTGGGCGGGCATTTTCCCGGATCAGGATCGGGTTGGTGGCGGCGTCGAGTCGCCAGAGGGCGAGGCGGACCCGCTCCTGGAATTCGGCCTCGGCCATCGCTGCCAGTCCTTGCCGCTCCATGCGCAGCATGCGGTCTGTTGCCCAGCTCAGTGATGCCAGCAGTACGAGAAGGCAGAGTGCGAAGATGGTCCAGCGGGTCATGCCTCGGCAAGTTTGAGCGCGTAGCCCTGGCCCCTTACGGTGAGCAGGACCTGCGGCGCGGATGATTGGTCACGCAATTTTTCGCGCAGGTTGGCAACGTGCATGTCGATGGTGCGCGTCTCGATATGGCTGGGATCGAGCCGCCAGACCCGCCGCAGCAGTTCCTCGCGTGAGAGTGCACGGCCGGGGTGGCGCGCCATGTAGCGCAGCAGTTCCGCCTCCCGCTCGGAGAGTTGCTCAGAGCTGCCATCGGGAAAGAGAATTTCCCGGCGCTCGAGGTGCACGCAGGCTCCTCCCGGCAGCGGGAACCGGTCGAGATCGCGTGGGCGCTCGGGACTGCGGCGCAGCACCGCCTCGACCCGCGCGATCAACTCGCGCACGCTGAAGGGTTTGACCATGTAGTCGTCGGCCCCCAGGCGCAGTCCCCGGCAGCGGTCCTCTTCCTGTCCCTTGGCGGAAAGGACGATGGTCGGGACTCCGGGGCGTGCTTCGGCCAGTGCCTGGAGGATTTCGAAACCCCCATGGTGCGGCAGTACCAGGTCGAGAAGCAGGAGGTCGTAGGTGGCTGAGAGGGCGCGTTGCAGCCCGGTTTTGCCATCGGCGGCCTCGAGCACGTGGTAGCCGGCTCCGGAAAGGGCGTCGACGACACCGCGACGGATCGCGGTGTCGTCTTCGATGACCAGGATGGTGGGTGCTTCCATGGTGGACCGGCTTACTTCTCGAGGATAAGGCCCTTTTTGGCGGCCTGCGAGCGGATTGCCCGCACCATGGCGGCGCCGACTGTCTCGGTTTCGCCCTGTTGCTTGAGCTGTTCGCTGACGAAGGCTTCGCGCTCGCGGTTGAGCTCGAGGATCTCCTTCTGGATCGTCTTGCGCTCGGCGGCAAGTTGTTCGACATGCTCGGCGCGTTGTGCAGAGGTCAGTTTTTGCATTTCCTCGGGCAGGGATGCAGCGGGCAGCGCCGCGATGTCGAAGCCTTCCTGCTTCGAGGCGTCGACAAGGTCCCAGCTGTGGTTGGTGTAGTTGGTGGTGGCCTTGCTGACTACCCGGCTGACAAGTGAGCCGACCTCCGAGGCGTTGTCGTCCTGGGTTACCTGGTTGGTTTTGCGTCGCTGCCCGGCACTTCCGCCATAGACGATGTAGGTGTCGTTGAGCTTTTCGTTGAGTTGTGCGATGCGTTCATCCTGCGGCGCATGGATGTGGGTGACTTCCGAATCCTGGTTGATCGTCATGAAGTCGCCGCCGCCGAGACGCGCCCCTTCCCTCCAGCACCCGGCGATACCGTCCCGCTCGCTGCCGCAGTGGATGGTGTTGACGGTAATTCCAGCATGAGCTGCCGAGCGGCAGGTGCTGCGGAAGTTGACCGGGCCCTGCGTGAAGTGCTCGTTTCCGGCAATGAAGATCGCCTTGTAGCTATCCGGGTTGTGGGACCAGTCGAGCGCTTCGACTGCACGGCGAATGACTGCTCCGCAGTATTCGCTACCGCCGTTGGTGCTCAGCGAGAACAGGTCCTCGGAGATGCGGTCGAGATCCCTGCTGAAGGGAACCACGCAGCGGATCCAGCGCGACCCCTCGGAAAGCGAGTCGTTGCCGTATTCGAACAGCGCGACCTCTACCGCGGGCTGGTGATTCCCTCGGCATTTGGTGTTACCAAACTGGTTGACCACCCTCCAGAGCTGGGTCTTGGCCTGTTTGATCAGGCCGTCCATGGAGTTGCTGGTGTCCAGCAGCAGGGCGATCTGCACGACCGGTGGCTCATCCGGAATCCGGTGGGCGCGAGCTTCGGGCAGGAGGGTTGCGGTGAATGCCAGCAGGGAGATGCCGGCTGCGGTTCTGACATGTGGGTTGAGTAGGTTTGTTTTCATGACAGAACCAGGGTAGGCGCACTGCACGGGCGCTTCTGTAAAGGCTCGGTAAAAGGCAGCCCGGGAAAGCCGGGAAGTCATCCCCTTGAGCCGGACAGGTGTTGTGGTAGGTTTCATGGCACCCCGTGGCAGGGAAAAAATCAGATGGAACCCTTGGATCGAAGCAGTGCACGGCAGGTAACCGGTGAGTTGGAAGGCGCGTTGCAGATGGCCATCATGGCGATCGCGCCGCATCAGTTGGCGACCTTGGAAACCCCCGGAGACGATTCCTTCCGGCAGTGGTTGGGAGGAAGTTTTCTAAATCTGCTGGGACCTCATGCCTTTCGGGTAGCCGCGCATGCCGGCAAAGGACAGGTGCGGGAGATCCTGGCAATCGATCGCCAGCTTGGTGAGGTGGATGGATTCTGCGGGCAGCCGTGGCAACGTTCGGTGGCCGCCGGTGCGGTGATTCTCGAGGCACGCTCAGGATTGCGATCCTGCCCTGTTTTGAGCAGGATGGCGGCGGCGGTGGCGAGCGCTGCCGCGCCCGGGCATCATGCCACCGTGTTCGCCGCTCAGGCTGCGGTGCTGCATCTTTCCACCCAGGCGATTCTGGTGGCGCTGGTGTTCGATGAATGGCGGCGGGCCAATGGCTGCGCCGGAGTGGTCGGGTTCCGTCGCCTGCTTCCCGAGGTGACCTTTGTGGCGGCGAGGATCTATGCCGGAGATGAGCGGCAGGGTTTGCGCATCGCCTGAGAGAGGCAATTGCATCACCTCGAGGGTGAAAGGGGAACAAGCCACCGGGCACAGCACGCAGATCAATGGCAGCCACAGACACGGATACCGAGATTCTTCCGGAGATCGAACTCGGCGAGGAGCAGGAGATCGATCTGCCATGGAACGTGCTCGTACTCAATGATCCGGTCAATCTCATGAGCTACGTGGCATTCGTGTTGCGCAAGCTTTTCGGCTATTCGCAGGACAAAGCCAGGCGCTTGATGCTGGAGGTGCATGAGCGCGGTCGATCCGTGGTGTGGACTGGTTCCAGGGAGCGGGCGGAGCTCTACGTGCAGCAGCTTCAGGGCCACCAATTGCTGGCCAGAATCGAACAGGTCAAGGGGTGAAACTGACAACTTTCAGCGACGAGGCGTGGGGGTTCTCCGTGCTGGCGGGACACGAGGTAGAGCTGTTGCGAAATATTGCCTCGGCGGCCGATCCTGTTGGCTGCGGGGACGCCGAGCGCCGCCTCTACCAGCCTCCGATGGATGAACCCGGGGAGGAGGAGAAAACGTTTCTCGACGATTGGGAGGATTTCGTGACAATCGAGTATCGGCAGCAGTTCGTTGCCGCGGTCGCGGTTGTAGAGGGCGATCTTGGCGGAATCGAGCCCTGCACGGATGATTGTGCAGCCGGGCAGGAAGGCGAGGCTGAGTTGTTTTCCCTGAGAATCCCGGTGGCACACGCCGAGAGCTGGTTCAGCGCGTTGAACCAGGCGCGCCTGGTGCTGGCCAATCGCTTCGAGCTCTTCGATAGCCGAGGAGAGGAGGCAGTTTCAGTCTCCTGGGATGAGGGTCGCCCGGTCGCCACGCTGGCTGCCGGCAGCGCGAATGCGCATTCGCCCAATGAACGGGTCTTCGCCTATTTTCGCAGCCAGGCCTTCGGCTTCATCCAGGAGTGGATCGTCGCCAATGTGTTTACCCGAGGTTTTTGATGCGCTTTTGTGCCCGGCGGCAGGTATCGCCGAAGGCGTAGCCGATCTTGATTCCGATCACCGCCAGCAGCATCGAGAGGATCAGGTTGACCGGGAAAGCGGGCAGGTTTGCGATTCCGACGAGCTCGTGGGATCGGAAGGCAACCGGTCCGAGAGTGATACCGTCGAGAACCAGGCAGAGTACGATCCATGTGGCTGCCGAGACCAGGGAGACGCTGTAGACCACCCTGAGATTACGGGTCACGAGATAGCAGATGAAGCCTGTGAGCGCCTGTGGGCCGGCGCCGCTTGCCAGCAACAGAAGAATAGTGAGACCGATGCAGGTCAGAGCGGGAACAGTGAGCTGCACACCCAGCACCGCGAGGTGATGCAGGCGGGGGCGCCGTGGAGGCGAGCTGCGTGCGGGTTGTTGGCTCACTGTTTGCTGTTGGTGTGAGAGGGTGGCGGCTGTCGATTCACTGAGCAAGCGTGCGCTTATTCGAGGTGCTGGAGCAGGATCCTGCGCAGCTCCGCGATCGCGTCGGGATGGCAGTGGGCGGAGTGGCCTGCGGGCACAATTCTCTCCGAGACGGCGCTTGCGAGATGCGAGCTGCGGTAGGGAACGATGCCGTCGGAACTTTCCTCCAGTGGACCTTTTTTGCCGCGGTCGCCGATGATCGAGTGGATCGTGACGCCCGGGTCGAGGGGTAGCGAGAGGATGGTCTGCAGGGTGGGATTATCCTCGCGCAGATTGTTTACGCTGTTTTTCTGCTCGGTGAGCAGAGTCCGACCCAGGTCACGCGCAGATGCGAGTAGCTCGGGCTTTCTCGCCAGGATGATGTCTGAGGGAAAACGAATCAGGCTGGCAAGCAGTCTGCCAATTGGTCCCAAGGCAGCCGGGCTGCCCCGGTGCGGAGTCGAGATGAAGACCACCCGGGTGATGAACGGGCTGGCATCGAAGAGGAACATCTCCTCGATCTGATCGCGGGTTGCCGAATCGATCGAGATGGTTTCCAGCGGCTGCGAAAAATACTGGTTCCAGACACCGTTTTTGGAGGTTCGTACCTGTAGGCTGGCTAGCAGGCCTCCCATACTGTGGCCAACCATGACGATGTTGCTGAGCTTCGTATTCGCCGCTGTGATGTTGTAGTGATCGCGGATGGCGTCGAGCTCGCGCCGCAGGCCGGCCGCCGAATAGGCGAGCGGAATACCGGTCGGGTAGCGGTAATACCAGAGTTGGTAGTTTTCCCGGATCGTGCGGTCCGAGAGCAGGGAATTGATGGTCGGAACCCAGGTGGCGGGCCGGGAATTGAGTCCATGGACGAGAATCAAGGGAATCCGGTCCCTGCGCACGGGTTCAAGCGTGTAGAGTCCCATCAGATCAAAGTAAGCGGCCGGGCGCAGCATTCCGCGAAAGCCGATATTTTCAGTCGGCGCCCGGGATAGCAATGCGCCGATGGGGGCGGAAAAATCAGCTGCCAGCGGGACGAACGTGTTGTGCAGGCGGATTTGCCGGGTCGAGAACGCGTTGTGCAGTGTCAGCTCGGCCCGATTTTCTGCGTTGAACGCGATGATGGCGGTGACTGGCAGTCCGTGCCCGAACGCTGGCAGGAACGGGTGTTCTTCGAGCAGTTGCGGAGTTTGCCGGCGATAGGCCACCAGTGTGCCGCCGGCACCTGGGCGAAGCTGGCGGTGCGGGAACAGATGGGGATCGAAGATGAACGAGTCGGCGGCCTGCAGTGTGTCCCAGGATCGTGGATTGAAGGCAGCCGCGCGGTCGAATCGGGTGTGCAGCTCGATTGCGCCCGCAGGGGTAACGATTCTGCGCAGCGCGGGCCAGCTGGGGTCTTCCTCGGCAAGCAGCTCGACGGCGCGCGCCGTGGCGTGGTTGCAGAGGGCCAGTGCGCGGGAGTTACCGGCTGGAAACGTGTTGCTGGTCACCGAGCGGATAGCGGCGAGATACAGCCCCGTGGCGCGGGCAGGGTCGCCCTGCTTTTCCATGGCGCGTGCCTCATGGATACAGATTTCCGCGACAGCGGCTGCGGAATCGGGTCGGCCTCGAAGCTTCTCCGCTGCTGCCTTGACCCGGTCGAAGGGATCATCGCTGTCGCGATGGTTGAAGAGCAAGCGCGCATGCACGGCAGCGCGAATGCTTTTGGATACTCTCGGTGAGTCGAGGATGGAGCCGGTTCCCGCCGGATAGTAGCCGGAGGGAACCACGACCTTGCGCGGCGGCATGATGCTCGAGCAACTGTTGAGCAGTGCGGCGCCTGCCAGAATGCTGAGATGGAGCATGAACAGCACTGATCGCGTTCGGCGCATGTGCAGAGGATGCATGATCTGGGGGTTCCCGCAACCGGCGGGTCGTCTTGAGCATGCGGTACGCGCGTGGTTGCGGCACCGGTGCAGGGCGCAATAATGCTGTTTTTGACGTGACGCTGCGCATTTTCCAGTATTCAATGGAGGGGTGGTTTTCGGCAGGTTGAGTTTCCCGGGGCTCCGAGCCGCCGAGTATTCGGGGCATTCTTCCGGTGGCGTCAATTATCTCAGAGGAGCTTTTAATGATCAGCACCATGCAAGTGAAAAACAGCGCCGCCTTGCTCATTTTTCTTGTATCAACCAGCCTGCCGGCATTGACTGAAGATCGGGTGAATGTGTCTGATTTCGACAACATCAAGCTGTACGCGCTGACCAATGAGGCAGGCTCAGAAGTCCGCATCACGAACTATGGCGCGACAGTCACTGCCATTTCAGTTGCCGATCGGGACGGCCATTTTACTGACATCGCTCTCGGTTACAACGAGGTGGAAAGCTACATGAATGCGGTCGACAAGCCGTATTTCGGATCAATCGTCGGGCGTTACGGTAACCGGATCGCCAAGGGAAGTTTCGAGCTCGATGGTGAAACCTGGTCGCTTGCGAGGAACAACGACCCCAATCACCTGCACGGGGGAGTCATTGGTTTCGACAAGGTGGTCTGGGATGCGGAACCGATAACGGGCGAAGGATTCACTGGCCTGCGTCTCACCTACCTGGCGAAAGATCGCGAAGAGGGATACCCGGGGAACCTTTCCTGCGAGGTTATCTACAAGCTTACGGAGGCCAACGAGCTGGTTATCGACTACACTGCCACCACCGACAAGGCAACGCCGGTCAACCTGACCAACCATACCTATTTCAATCTGGCGGGGGAGGGTAACGGCACGATTCTCGACCACGTGCTGCAGATCAGTGCGGAGCAGTTCACGCCGGTTGACGCAACGTTGATTCCCACCGGGGCAATCGCTCCGGTCGCCGGCACGCCATTTGATTTCACGCAAGCCAAGCCGATCGGGCGCGATGTCGGGCAGCAGCATCAGCAGCTCGAGTTCGGTCGCGGCTACGATCACAATTTTGTGTTGAACAAGGATACCGCTGGCGGCGGCATGACGCTGGCGGCGACCGTGTATGAACCGACCACCGGCCGATTCATGGAGGTTTTCACCGAGGAACCGGGCGTCCAGTTCTACTGTGGCAATTTCCTCGACGGCCGCCTGATCGGTAAGTCGGGCCGACCCTATGTGCATCGCGGCGGCTTCTGTCTGGAGACCCAGCATTTCCCGGACAGTCCCAACCAGGAAGGTTTTCCCAGTACCATTCTGCGACCGGGAGAAACCTACAGCACGCAAACCATCTACCGGTTCTCGGCAAAGGATTGATCGTGCAGCCTGGCACAAAGCGCATCGTTCTACCGTTGCTGGCGGTTTTGGCGCTCCCGGTGTGTTCCAGACAACCGGAAGGGATCGGAGGTGATACGGGTGCAAGCAGGCAGTTTTCGCCGCAGGATTGGACCACTGCCGGTATTCCCGGTGACGGTGGCTTCCTGGTGGAGGGCGAAGCACTGGTGCTTGCCGCCGGCGATCCCATGAGCGGCGTCGTGCTGCGCGCGAACCAGATGGAGCTGGCACGACTTCCGGTGGACAATTACCGGATTGCTTATCAGGCAATGCGGGCGCAAGGAGTTGATTTTTTTGGCTCGGTCACTTTTCCCGTTCACAGCCTGGAAACCTGCGTGACGCTGGTGCTCGGTGGCTGGGGTGGTGGCCTGGTCGGAATCTCGTCCATCGATGGTCTCGATGCTTCCGAGAATGCCACGCGCAGCGAGCAGCGCTTCGAGAATGACCGTTGGTACGACATCGTCGTCGAGGTGGCAGGGGGTGCCATTCGAGTCATGATCGACGGCCGATTGGTGGTAAATGTGTCGGTGGCGGGACGGCGAATCGGTTTGCGGGGCGGCGACATCGAACGTTGCGCCCCCCTCGGATTTGCGACCTGGCGCACATGCGGACATCTGCGGCGGGTGATGATCGAGGTGCTCGATGCTGGCCCGGAGCGAGCCGGTCCGGGCGGTGTCAGGAACTGAGTTCGACGCTGCTGTTGGGTGGCCGCACGAATGGCGACCAGCGCCGATCCCGGGCAGCTGCCGGGGCGAACTGGCAGTGCGCTCCCAGGGGCCTCCATAGGGGGGCCTTGGGCATCCGCAGTGGCGAGGTGCCGTGGCCCTTGTCGGGCATCTTGTTGCCCTTGCGGGTATTGCACGGAATGCAGGAGCAGACGACATTCTCCCAAGTATGCGCGCCGCCCTTGTCCCGCGGAATCACGTGGTCGATGTTGAGGTCGGCGGCCTCCTTCTGCTGCCCGCAGTATTGGCAGGTGAAGTCGTCACGCCGAAAGATATTTTCGCGCGTGAACTTGACCTCCCGCTTGGGCAGCCGGTCGTAGGTCGCAAGCACGATGATGCTTGGCATCAAAAGTAAAGTCGACGTGGTTCGGATGTGTTCGGCTGGCGAGGCTTCCTGCGCATCGACGCGGATCAGTGACAGGCAGAGCCAGGAATCGAAGTCATGGGTGCCGTGGATGGCTTCGCCGTCGCAATCGACAACTTGAGCATGCCCGAGGCAGAGCAGCCCGATGGCGCGGCGGGGTGAGCAGATGTGTATCGGCTGCCAAAGTCGGTTGAGCACCAGCACCCGCTTTTCGTGTAGGGTGGCCATCTTCGTGTTGTTGGATCTAACACGATGACTGGCTGCTCCGCAAGGGTCCTTGGGCCTGCTGGAAGCGAGTTTGAGGGGTGGATCTCGCTGGTTTACAAGTGAATGAAGCTCCATTATCTTGGGCGCCCCCCAGATGAAGATCAAAGTCAACCACAGCCGTGCGCGGCGCTCCGGGATGTTTTGCATGCAAGGCTTTCTGCCTGCGTCGGGCCTGTTGGTATTGGCGGTGGTTCTGATGGTGTTTCCGGGGCGGGCGGTTACGCATGCCGCCGACCAGGGAGATCCCTCGGCGGCCTACCTGCAGGCCTACCTTGCTTTTCAGGATGCCGTGCGCTTCGAGAAAAAAGGTGATATGGCGGATGCGAGGAGAAAGTATGAGCAGTCCCTGGCCTTGTTCGATGGGGTGAAGAGAAGCTTCCCCAGTTGGAATACGAGAATGGTCGATATTCGGACGGGCAAGGTGCGGGAAGCATTGGGCATGCTTGGGCGGGGTGGTGGTGCCGCTGTGGGTTCCGCAACCGCTGCGGGTCGGGGAGCAGCCAGCGGCGTGCCGGCGTCCGCGCCGGTGTATGGAGCACCATCGTACCAGCCGATGGCACAGCAACCGCAACCGGTGGGGCAGGTTGCGGCGGCGCAGAGCCCGGGTTTCTCGCGCGGTTACAGCCTGACAGATCAGATTCAACAGCAGGTAGCGGCATATGAAGAGCAGATCCGCCAGTTGCAGGAAGCGAACTTCCAGGTAACCCGCGAACTCGAATCACAAAAGCAGATTGTTCAGGACTCGGTGGCAAGGATCGCAGCCGCGAAGAACCAGGAAGCATCTGCCATGCAACAGATTGCGCACCTCGAGCAGGAGCTGACAGTGGCGAAGCAGAGTAATTCCGAGACGGTCGCCTTGATGGAACAGGAGCATGCCCTGCTGAAAGGACAGCTCGAGAAAGCCGACAGCCGGGAATCGTCCACCCGCGAGCAGATCAAGCAACTCGAGGCGGAACTGACAGCAGCCAGAGAAGGCGGCACACAAGCCCTCGCCAGACTGGAAAAACAACAGGCCCTGCTCGAGGGACAGCTGCAGGAAGCCAGCGATAAGGAATCGTCTACCCGCGAACAGATCAAGCAACTCGAAGAAGAACTGGCGGCATCCAAGGATGGCAACGCCGAGGCACTCGCGCGGATCGAGGGAGAGCGGGCTGCCCTGAAGAACCAGCTGGAAAAAGCCAGCACGGAAGGGTCGGCCGCACGGCAACAGATCGAGCATCTCGAGCAGGAGTTGGCGGCAACCAGGAAAGGCAACGCGGCTGCCCTTGCACAGATGCAGGAAGAGCAGGCTTTATTGAAAAACCAGCTGAAAGAAGCGGACAGCGAAGAATCGGCAACCCGCGAACAGATCAAGCGCCTGGAGCAGGAGCTGGCGGTGGCCAGCACGGGCAGCACGGAAGCACTTGCCCGCATGCAGGAGGAGCAGGCCTTATTGCGCCGGCAGCTTGAAGAAGCGACCGAGGGCTTGCAGAAAGCCAATGCGGAGAGCGGCATGATGTTTTCCTTGCTCGAGGAATCGAAGGCGGTCGCGGACCGGTATCGCGAGCAGAGAGATGCCGTGATCAGGGAACGTGATCAAATGGCTGTTCTCATGAAGACTTCCCGTGAGGGCAGCGAGTCTGCAATGCAGGAGCTGGTCGCCAGAAACGGTGAACTGCAGGAGAGTTTGAAGCAGGCGCTCGACCGGGTGGAGCAGCTGAACGAAGCAACTACCGGCAAGGATGAGCAGATTGCGCAACT
>JBDQJG010000104.1:0-11300 GCA_040263955.1 Verrucomicrobiales bacterium | reverse complement strand
TCAGCTTTCGGATCCCGCTATGGTTCAGGAAATACCGCGAGGACAAGCTGGCCGCCGATGCCGAGCTCGCCGCCGCCGGAGCCGCGCTCGCCAGCAGGCACGACCTGCTAGCCGCGGAGTTCGAAATCGCGCTGCAGCGCTTCCGTGAGGAGTCGGAGCGGGTCGCCGCCTACCGCGACAAGCTGCTCCCCGCCGGGCGGCAGGCACTCGAGGTCACCGAGGGTGCCTACCGCGGCGACCAGGCGAGCGTCCTCGACCTCATCGACAGCGAGCGCACCCTCCTCGATCTCGAGGATACCTACTGGCGCGCTGTTGCCAACAGGGAAATCAGCCGCATCCACCTCCAGACGCTTGCCGGAGAATCCCTGACCCTCACAACTGACGACACCCATGACCGCAAGTAAACGCAACTCCCTGATACTCGCCGTCGCCTGCTTCGCCGCGGGGGCTCTCGTCGTCGCGCTCCTCTCCGGTGGCGACGACCAGCAAGGAACCGGAAGCCATGCCGCCGCCGACGCCAACGACGGCAGCGGCAAAACCCCCATCAGGACCATCTGGACCTGCTCGATGCACCCGCAGATCCAGCAGCCGAATCCCGGGTCGTGCCCGATCTGCGGAATGGATCTGATCCCGGCCAGCACCACGCCCACGAGCAAGACCGAAGCGCGCGGACCGCGCGAAATCAGCATTTCCGAGGAAGCACGCCAGCTGGCGAAAATCCGCACTGTTCCGGTCGAGCGGCGGATCCTCGAGGCCGAGGTCCGCATGGTCGGGAAAATTGCCTCCGACGAAACCCTCACCCGCACTGTCGCGGCGTGGTTCCCGGCACGGATCGACCGCCTCTACGTCGACTACACCGGTATCGAGGTCCGTGCCGGCGACCACCTCGCCCACGTCTACAGCCCGGATCTTCTCACCGCACAGAGCGAGCTGCTCTCGGCCATCCGCTATGCCAAAGACACCCGGGCAATCCGGGACAAGCTCCGCCTCTGGGGCCTCGCTGAAGATCGCATCAAGGCAATCGAGGAAGGCGGCGAGACCTCCGACCGAATGGATATCAACTCGCCGCTCGGCGGTATCGTCCTGCACAAGCACGTCAACCAGGGCGATTACGTCAAGACCGGCCAGCCGCTGTTCATGATCGCCGACCTCAGCAGGGTGTGGGTCCAGCTCGACGCCTACGAGTCCGATCTGCCATGGCTGCGCTACGGCCAACCGGTCACCTTCGAGGCCGAGGCGATCCCGGGCCGAACGTTCGACGGCACCCTCTCGTTCCTCTCCCCCACGCTCGACAACAGGACCCGGACGGTAAAAATCCGCGTCAATGCCGACAACCCGGATGCATTACTCAAACCCGGCATGTTCGTACGCGCCACCGTCCGCTCGCGGGTCACCGGCGCCGGCAAGGTGGTGGCTCCGGAACTGAAAGGGAAATGGATCAGCCCCATGCACCCGGAGGTAATCCGCGACGGACCGGGACCCTGCCCGGTCTGCGGCATGGACCTGGTCAAGGCGGAGGACCTCGGCTACGAGATCGTGACGGAAAACATCCAGCCACCGCTCGTGGTTCCCGCCTCGGCCGTGCTCCAGACCGGCAAGCGGTCGCTCGTCTACGTCGAACTCCCCGGGCGGGACATGCCCACCTACGAGGGCCGGGAGATCGTCATCGGCGCCCGCGCCGGCGACTCCTACATCGTCGAGCAAGGCCTCGCGGAGGGCGAGCAGGTGGTGGTAGAGGGTAACTTCAAGATCGACAGCGCACTGCAGATCGTCGCCCGTCCGAGCATGATGAACCCGGAGGGCGGCGGCAGCGGCGGCGCCCATGACCACGGCGCGCACGGCAGCGCCCCGCTCCGGGAGGATAAAAACGAAGAGCAACGACACGGGAAACATGAAAAACAGGAGAAAACACCGTCTTTCGAGGTCGACGCTGCCTTCCACCGGGATCTCGGCAAGCTGCTCAAGGCCTACTTCGAAATCCAGAAGGCGCTCGCCGGCGACGACTTTCCTGGCTCAAAATCCGCCGCCTCCGCCATTGCCACAAACCTGGCAGAGATCGACGCCGGGTCACTCGCCGGCCAAGCGCTTGCGTTCTGGAAAGAAAGTCAGGCAGTTCTCGGGCACGCCGCCAGCAAGATCGCTGCAGCAGCCGACATCGAGGCCGCACGGGCCGCCTTCAAGCACCTGGACGGCTCCCTGACCACCGCCCTCGAGTCGCTCGGCCTACCGGCGGATTCCGGACCGATCTACCGGGTCCACTGCCCGATGGCCTTCGACGACCGGGGCGCCAGCTGGCTGCAGCCGGACGAGGAAATCCGCAATCCCTACTTCGGGGCGAGCATGCTCAGGTGTGGCGTCGTGACGCAGACACTCGGAAAAGCCGCCACCAAAGGTCATGAACACCACTGAACCGCCCGCGGACAGCGAAAAGGACCCGGCACCCGCACCACCGGCACGGACGCCGATGGTCGACCGCCTGATCGGATTCTGTCTCGGGAACAAGCTGGTGGTCTTCCTCCTGCTCGTCCTGGTGGTTGCCTGGGGCATCCTCGTCGCCCCGTTCGACTGGAAGCAACTCGACCACCTCCCGCGCAGCCCGGTCCCGGTCGACGCCATCCCCGACATCGGCGAAAACCAGCAGATCGTCTTCACCGAGTGGATGGGCCGGTCGCCCCAGGACGTCGAGGATCAGATCACCTACCCGCTGACCGTCGCCCTGCTCGGGATTCCCGAGGTCCGGACCGTCCGCAGTTACTCGTTTTTCGGCTTTTCCTCGATTTACATCATCTTCAACGAAGAGGCCGAGTTCTACTGGAGCCGCAGCCGGGTGCTCGAGAAACTCAACAGCCTACCATCCGGCACGCTTCCCGAAGGGGTCACCCCGACGCTCGGCCCCGACGCCACCGCGCTCGGACAGGTCTACTGGTACACGCTCGAGGGGCGCGACGCCGAGGGTCAACCGGCCTCGGGCTGGGACCCGCAGGAACTCCGCAGCATCCAGGACTTCCAGGTCCGCTACGCGCTGCAGGCAGTCGAAGGGGTCGCCGAGGTGGCCTCGGTGGGCGGCTTCGTCAAGGAATACCAGATCGACGTCGATCCGCACGCCATGCGTGCCCACGGGGTCACCCTCGGCATGGTCTTCCAGGCGGTGAAGGATTCGAACCTCGATGTCGGGGCCCGTACCATCGAGATCAACCGCGCCGAGTATGTCATCCGCGGGCGCGGCTTCGTCACCAGCCTCGACGACCTCCGCCAGGCGGTGGTCAAGACCACCGACAACGTCCCGATCACGCTCGACCAGATCGCGCAGATCCAACTCGGTCCGGCGCTCCGGCGCGGCGCACTCGACAAGGAGGGGGCCGAGGCGGTCGGCGGGGTCGTGGTGGTGCGCTTTGGCGCCAACCCGCTCGCCGTCATCCAGCGCGTCCGTGACCAAATCGACCGAATCTCGGCCGGACTGCCGGAAAAGACCCTCGAGGACGGTCGGTTCAGCAAGGTGACAGTCGTACCGTTCTACGACCGCACCGGGCTCATCCACGAGACTCTGGGCACCCTCGAGACCGCGCTCGAGGAAGAGATCCTGGTCACCTGCCTGGTCGTCATCCTCATCGTCCTCCACCTGCGCAGCTCAATTCTCATCTCGGTCACCCTGCCACTGGCGGTCCTCGTCTCCTTCATCGCCATGCGCCTGTTCGGGGTCGATGCCAACATCGTGGCGCTCTCCGGTATCGCCGTCGCCATCGGCACGATCGTTGATATGGGAATCGTGATCTGCGAGAACATCCTCAAGCACCTCGACCGCGCCGGGCCTGATGAGGACCGCCGTGCCGTCATCTATCGTGCCTCCACCGAGGTCGGAGGTGCCGTACTCACCGCCGTGCTGACCTCGGTGATTAGTTTCCTGCCGGTCTTCGCCATGGAGGGAGCCGAAGGCAAGCTCTTCCGGCCGCTCGCCTTCACCAAGACCTTCGCCCTGGCGGCATCGATCCTCATCGCACTTACCCTGCTGCCTGCGCTCGCTCATCTGCTCTTCACTCGGAAAAGAAAGGCGTCCGATACGGCCGGGAAGCCGGTGCTGCGCGCCGTAACCGCCGCGGCGGCCCTCGCGCTGCCTTTTTTTCTCGAAACACTCGCTTGGTGGGCCGGGTTGCTCATCGCCATGGTCTGCCTCTGGCCGCTCATCGCCGGACGGCTCCCGGACCAGCTCCGCCGCGTCACCACTATCGGCTTCAATTTCGTCGTCGCGCTCGTCGTGGCCGTCTTTCTGGCCAGAAGCTGGCTGCCGCTCGGTCCGGAAAAGGGCCTGCTCAACCTGCTCTTCGTGGTCCTCCTCGTCGGGGGACTGCTGCTCTGCTTCATCGTCTTCATCCGTTGCTACGGGCGCATGCTCTCCTGGTGCCTGGCCCACAAGGCGGTCCTGCTTGGAACCGTCAGCGCGGTCGTTCTGCTCGGGCTGCTCTGCTGGCAGGGGTTCGGTAAGGTCTTCTCCTTCGTCCCGGAAAGCCTCCGGCCGGAACACGCCTGGACCACCGCCGAAGACTTCCTGCCCGGCCTCGGCAAAGAGTTCATGCCGCCACTCGACGAGGGCTCGTTCCTGCTCATGCCTACCACCATGCCCCACGCCTCGATCGGTGAGGCCATGGAAGTACTGGCACTGCAGGACCGGGCGATCGGCGCCATTCCGGAGGTCGAGAGCGTGGTCGGCAAGCTGGGACGGGTCGACAGCCCGCTCGATCCCGCTCCGGTCTCGATGTTCGAAACGATCATCCAATACAAGCCCGAATACGCCACTGACGACAAGGGAAGGCGCCTCCGCTTCGGCTTCGACCGGGCCGCCGGCGCCTACCTCCGCGACGAGGCCGGCGACCTGATCCCCGACGACAAGGGCCGCCCCTACCGGCAGTGGCGCGACCACATACGCAGCCCGGACGACATCTGGGACGAGATCCTCCGCGCCAGCAAGGTGCCCGGTACCACATCCGCCCCGAAGCTCCAGCCGATCGCCGCCCGCATCGTCATGCTGCAGAGCGGTATGCGCGCCCCCATGGGCCTGAAGATCTACGGACCGAGCCTGGAGGAGATCGAGGAGGCGGGGCTGGCTATCGAGCGCCACCTCAAGGATGTTCCGCAGGTCGAGCCGGCCGCGGTCTTCGCCGACCGGATTGTCGGCAAACCCTACCTCGAGATCGACATCGACCGCAGCGCCATCGCTCGCTACGGAATCAGCGTCCGCCAGGTCCAGCAGGTCATCGAGGTCGCGGTCGGGGGACGTCGTATCACCACCACTGTCGAGGGCCGCGAGCGCTACCCGGTACGGGTCCGCTACCAGCGCGAATTGCGCGACACCATCGAGAGCCTCGGCACGATCCTCATTCCGGCACCCGACGGCACCCAGATCCCGCTTCGCCAGCTCGCCGCCGTTACCTATGTCCGCGGACCCCAGGTCATCAAGAGCGAGGACACGTTCCTCGTCGGCTACGTCATCTTCGATAAGAAGCCCGGGTTCGCCGAGGTCGAGGTCGTCGAAGCCGCCCGACGCCACCTCGAGGACCAACGTGCCAACGGCGGACTCAGCCTGCCCGAGGGCGTCAACTACAGCTTTACCGGCTCCTACGAGAACCAGGTAAGGGCGGAGAAAAAGCTCATGCTGCTGGTTCCCCTGGCCCTGTTCCTGATCTACATCATTATCTACCTGCACTTCCGCAACATCACCACCCCGCTGCTCGTCTTCTCGGGCATCTTCGTGGCATGGTCCGGCGGTTTCATCCTGTTGTGGCTCTACGGCCAGGACTGGTTCCTCGACTTCTCCGTCTTCGGCACGGACATGCGCGACCTTTTCCAGGTCGGCACGATCAACCTCAGTGTTGCCGTCTGGGTCGGCTTCCTCGCCCTGTTCGGGATCGCCACCGACGACGGCGTCATCATGGGCACCTATCTCGCGCAACGCTTTGCAGCTGAAAAACCCTCCACGCCTGAGCAGATCCGCTCCGCCACCGTGGCTGCCGCTACGCGGCGCAACCGTCCGGCGATGATGACCACGGCAACCACACTGCTCGCCCTCCTCCCGGTGCTCACCTCCGCAGGTCGCGGTTCGGATGTCATGGTGCCCATGGCGATCCCTACCTTCGGTGGCATGACCGTGGCCATCCTTACCGTCTTTGTCGTTCCCACTCTCTACTGCTGGATCGAGGAACTGCGCCTGCGCAACCGAACCCGTCACTCCTGATCAGTCCCCTTGGGCGAACTCGAATCCTCTGCCGATGGGTGAAGAGGCTCGGTTGCTTGTGCCAGGCCCGGTCCCGGTTCGCGTCGACTCGAGAAATTCTCCGGAGTCTTGCCGCCGCCTCGATAAAATCGAGCCAGAGCTTTTCGAGCATCGTGACGATCCGGTATGTCGGCGGCAAGCAGCATGGGTATTCCCATCGACAGCATCTGCTTGCCATACACTTCGACCGCCCGACCCTTGTATTCGGGGCCCAGATAACAGGCGATATTGATCAGCAACCAACGACGCCTGCCCTCTTGCAAGCCACATGAGAAAGGGGCTTCGATAATGTCGAAGAGTGTCACGAGTTCCGAGCGGTTCATCAGCGGCAACAGCCTCATCAGGCGCTCCAGCACGAATCGCGTCACCCGCAGATCTCCCCAACCCAGTCCGCGCTGCATATCGAATCCACTCCTCAACGAACCCATGCCCCATTCCGAGCGCCCTTCATGCAGCATACGCACACCGACAAGCATCTCGGCCTCAGCGGGCATGGCCTCGCGGATGGCATCTATCTCTTCCTCGAACGGACCTGGACTGGCTGCTGCAGTCATCGCGAGGTAAAGTTTGCCTCGAAAGGATTCCGGCTTCCCCACCCACGTGTCCCTTACCTTACTGAAATGATCGTTCCCGAACAGGCGCATCGCACGCATCAGCCATGGGTCGTTCGCTGAACCGCCCGGCGAACGCTCAAGTTCACTGGAATGCATCAGCCAACGCTCCTCCTCGAGGCGCACAGTAGGAAGATATCCCTCGATGGAGGCACTCAAATCTGTTGCGCTGAACAATTCAGCAAGGCAGTCACGAATGGACATATTCTCCTCGGACAGCGACTGTCGGGCGACACGAAACTCCAGCAGATTGCGATCGTCGGTATTCAACGCAACACGATCGCCCACTACCTGTCGCAATGATTCCGAATCTGCGACGAAATGAGCGAACAGGCCCTCAACGGAATCGCTGCGAAATCCGCGGATCATGGCGCTGCCGTATTCAGGAAGCGCCATGCGCTGGCGAATACGCTCAAGGTCATATGGCTGAGTCTCCTGCAGTCCGAGGAAAAGCACGTCTCGAGATTGCGTCACCCATAGTTCAACCCGCGGAAAAACTGCCAGCATTGTGGCCGCGATCTGCTCCAGCGACCGGGCATCCAGTTTATATCCCTGCACCCACTGGCAGAAAATTCCACCCTGATTCATTGATTCAAGACACTGACGGTAGTACTCGAGGGTGTAAAAATGACAGATTCCAGCCCGGTTCAGATTACTGGGTTGCGAGACGATCGCGTCATACGTGGCCGTTCCAGTGGCCAGAGTCTCGCGCGCATCGCCGGTGAGCACCTGCACTGCCGGATTATCCAGGGGATCGAGGTTTGCCGGTGAAAACCGATGCAGGGTTTCGATGACTCGTGGCTCGATTTCCAGCAGATCAACGTTCTCGACACCCGGGAACGAGGCCAACCATCCCACTGAAATTCCCGTGCCCGCGCCAATTACCGCGGCACTGCGAACACCTTCGCGGTGCAACAAAGCCGGCATCAAGGCAAGGCCGATATTCGTCGCGGCGTCACCATGGACTGAGCCCTCTGATTTTCCGTTGTTGAACAGGGCGAGGCTTTCCGCCTGAAAAACAGCGATACTGGCTTCTCGACCCTCGCTCTCATCCACGATGAAAAATTGATGAGAAGCAAATGCCTCCCGACGACCGGATAAAGTTGTCGGGAATGGATCTACCCTGCCGAAACCAATTGATCCATGCCGCCAGTAAGCGCCCGGTCCAGGATAAATGAAAGCGCAGACGATGTTCAGGATAAGCAGAACAATCACCACTGAAGGCAGTCCAAGTGAGCGCATCGAGACCAGCCTCAGGGGACTCGAACGCACATGAAGCACGAGGAAAAGCAGCGTCGGCACAGCGCAAATTCCCGCCAACAGCAACCAGAGTCGCCCGGCCCCTAACCAAGGCAGCAGGACAAACCCACCGAGAAGCGAGCCACAAATCGCTCCGAAGGTATTCCACGCATACGCATCACCAAGATGAATGCCAATGTTGCGCTTTCCTCGTCCGAGCATCGAAAGCAGGAGGGGGAACTGTATGCCGGCTGCAATGGAGGGAAGCAGCGCAATACCTGCGACCGTAACAAACCAGAGAACAAGCATTTCGCTCCATGCCGGATTGTTCAATTCACGCACTCCGGAAGCCACCATCCATGCATACCAATCACCCGCATAATAAGGAATAAGAATACACGTAATCTGGAGACCTCCCAGCAACGCCATCGCACCCGGCTGGTTGGCGAGTCTTCTTCCCATCCACGCATACAACCACCCCCCGAGAGCGAGACCGGCGAGCGCAACCAGCAGAACCATTCCCAAGGCGTGCACCGAGCCACCGGTCAGCGGCACGGATATGCGGTACCACACGAGTTCCAGCATGAAGAACACCAGCCCGCTGACAAACACACTGCCAAGGCAAATTGCGGGAGGCACCTTCAATGACCACTGCGCAGCCTTCACACGAGCCTCGCACTCTGAATTTACCTTACCCAAATCCTGCCCGCTCTTCCGAATCTGATCCTTGCTTTCAGAGACGCATGCCGCGGGCTTGCGAATCCGAACGCGTGACAAAACCAACGCCACCAGACCAATTGCCATGTTCAACGCGACCGCGAAGGAAAGTGAGCCTCGGTTTCCAAAATGCTCGAGCGTGAAAAAAACCGTGACCGCAACACCGAGGAGTGCACCGAAAAGATTCACACCGTAGAGCCAGCCGCTAGTCTTGCGCTCCGGATCCTGATCATGCTGCAGGTGGCAGACTGCAGCCGGCAGGGTGCCGCCCATAAAGAAGCATGGCAGGCCGATCACCACGGCAGTCATTGCAAGGCGCATCATCGTGGCCAGCCCGTATCCCATACTCGCCTCCCCACCGGACTGCAGATACACGCTCCGCACTCCATCCAGAAGAGCCGGCGAAAGTTTGGCGCTCAGTGCAATCCCAATCTCGAACAAGGCATACAGGTAAAGGGGAGAAGCCGATTTCTCGACGCGCCTTCCCAGCACCGCGCTCCCGAATCCCAATCCCGCCATGAACACGGCGGAAACGGCTGCCACGGCACCGGTCGTACCGCCAAACACCAGTCGGAACTCGCGAATCCATACAACCTGGTATGCCAGCGAGCAGTAGCCTGAGACCACCAACACGACCGAAAGAACCATCCAATGCCACCGCTCCCGGGGATGGCCGCCCTCCGGGGCGACCGATTCTCCATCCTCCGAATACACCGTGTAATTTTTCATGATTTGCTTCAACCCGGGAGCACCACTCAAGCACTTTCTACCCGGCATATTTCCCCAAACCACGCCATCCATCAATGAGGATCACAGTCGCATGCCAGCTCGACGCACACCACCTCGATGACTGCCCCGTTGCCTATCCTGCCACAGGCCACTAGATTCCTCGATCGCATGACTCCACTCCTGAAGAAGTTTCTCGGTATCAACTGGATCCTGGCAGCAACCATACTCGGCTTGCTTGTCTTCGGTGTGTTTGCCGTCTATGCCGCGTGCGCGCACCGGGGCCCCGAGTTCGAAAACGTCTGGTCGCAGCAGATCAAGTGGATCTGCCTCGGCATGGCGGTTTTCTTCGGTGCCTCGATCATCGACTACAAGTGGGTGCGCTGGGGAGCTCCCATTGCCTACCTTGCCGGCCTTGCGGGACTGCTCGCCCTGCAGAAATTCGCGGTCGAAATCTACGGCCAGAGCAGTTGGTTGCGCATCGCCGGATTCTCGATTCAGCCCTCCCAGTTTGCCATCGTTGCCGGCATTCTGCTGCTGGCGGTCGGACTCAGTGAACTGCAGCGCGTGATTCCCGCATTCCGCTACCACTTTCTGCGTCTGCTCATAACCGCCATCGCCGCCGGCATCCCCATGTTTCTGGTAATCAAAGATGACCTGGGTTCCGGTATGGTCTGGGCTCCGGTACTGGCCAGCATGTGGCTGGTCGGCAATATCCCCTACCGCTACCTGATCACCGGCTTCCTCATCGTGCTCTGTGTCATTCCCATCGGCTACTTTTTCGTTCTCAAGGAGCATCAACAGAAGCGCATCGATACGCTCTTCAAGCTCTGGAAGGGAGAAAAAATCAACACCCGCGCGGAAGGCTGGGACATCCACAATGTCACCACCGCCATCGGATCGGCAGGCTGGGACGGCAAGGGCTTTCTGGGAAAAAGGGTGCCCGAGCAACGCACCATCAATCGCATGAAATTCATTCCCGACACGGCGATCAATGATTACATTTTTCCGGTGATTGCCGAGGAGCAGGGCTTCCGTGGAAGCATGCTGATGATCTCGGCACTGGCTTTTCTCTTACTGCAATGCATCTTCATTGCCTTTTCCAGCCGTGATCAGTTGGGCAGGCTTATCGCCGTGGGTGCCGTAGCCATGCTCTTCTTTCACATTTTCTGGAATATCGGCATGTGTCTGCTGCTCGTCCCGATCGCGGGTATTCCCCTTCCCCTGATCAGCTATGGCGGCACCTTCATGCTGTGCGTGCTCTTTCTTCTCGGCATGACCCAGAGCGTTTGGGTGCATCGCAACACGCCCAGTACTACGAAGCCACCCGCAGAGGAGCCGGCACTCTGAGTCGCCGGATTCCCGGAACAGCAACCCAACAGACGACGTGCAAGAACCAACCAACCTGGAAAGACACCACCTCCTGAACGCGGAAGAGATCGCGCGCGCACTCGAGCAGATCGCCGCAGAAATCGCCGAACGCTGCCCGCGAGATCATCCGCTGGCTATCGTTGGCATCCAGACACGGGGTGTCCCGCTGGCCCGACGCCTCCTCTGCCTGCTTGAAAAAAGATATACCAACACTTTCCTTGGAACGCTCGATATCTCCCTCTACCGTGATGACCTCGACAATCTCGGCACGATCCCTGCCATCAAAGGATCCGATCTTCCCTTCGAGATGGCCGGTTGCCATGTTATTCTGGTCGACGACGTTCTATTCACTGGCCGCACGATCCACGCAT